>JAPKCP010000105.1 GCA_028822885.1 Yoonia sp.
ACAAATCTTATATTTCAGTCATTTTTATTGGGTTCTTGATCTAGGTCAACAGTGGTCTTGTCAGCTTCCTCCATATTTCTCTCCAAACCAGCAAACGGTCTTCATAGCGAGGCCGTTGCGGGCGAGGTCACTTGGGGAAAGTATCATGGACAATTCTGAAACAGTTTGGAAGTCAGATCAGAATAGGGCGCTTTCGCTCAGTACAATCGCCTTCACGGCTTGTTTTGCGGTATGGACGATTTTTTCGATTATTGGCGTCGCCATTAAGGCCGAACTGGGCCTCAACGAGGCGCAATTTGGTCTGCTTGTTGCGACGCCAATCCTAACAGGGTCGGTCACGCGGTTGTTCCTTGGCGTTTGGACCGAAAGATACGGCGGGCGGTTGGTCTTTTCGGCGCAAATGCTGCTGACGGCGCTGGCCACGTGGGCGCTGACCTTTGCATCGACCTATCTCATGTATCTTGTCGCGGCGCTTGGCATCGGCCTTGCCGGGGGCTCGTTCATTATCGGCGTGGCCTATGTCTCGCGGTTCTACGAGTCCGGCCGTCAGGGCACAGCCTTGGGCATTTTTGGTGCGGGCAACGTCGGCGCAGCCGTCACAACCTTTGTCGCACCTTTTGTGATGGTGGCATACGGATGGCAGGGCGTGGCGCACGTCTGGGCAATTGCGCTCGCGATCATGGCTGTTGTGTTCTTCGTCTTTGCCAAAGACGATCCAGTGCTGATCGCGCGCCGTAAATCGGGCGTTAAGGCACCAAGTCTCACGCAGCAGTTTGAGCCGTTGAGGCACCTCCAAGTTTGGCGGTTTGCGCTCTATTATTTCTTCGTTTTCGGGGCCTTTGTCGCCCTTGCGCTGTGGATGCCACATTATCTGATCGACGTTTATGGCCTTGATGTACGCAGCGCGGGTATGGCAGCGGCGGTATTTTCTTTGTCAGCCTCGCTGTTTCGCGCCTATGGGGGCCACCTGTCGGATCAGGTTGGTGCGCGGAAGGTTATGTATTGGACGTTCGGTTTCAGCATGGTCCTGCTGTTCATGCTGTCCTATCCGCCAACCGACTACGTCATCCAAAGCAAGAACGGGCCGATCTCGTTCTCTACCCAGATGGATGTTTTACCCTTCGTTATCACGCTGTTCGTTCTTGGCTTTTTCATGAGCCTCGGCAAGGCGGCCGTGTTCAAACACATCCCGGTTTATTATCCCAACCATGTTGGTGCGGTCGGCGGTCTTGTCGGCATGATAGGTGGTCTTGGCGGTTTCATTTTGCCCATCGGTTTTGGTGCCTTGTTGGAATTGACAGGTGTCTACACAAGCTGCTTTGCCCTGCTGTTCGTTGTGGTGGCGATTTCGCTGGGCTGGATGCATCTGTCGGTGCGCGCAATGGAGATGGCTGCACATGGTCCTGCGCTGGACGAACTTCCCGAGCTCCCCGAGATGCAGGAAATCCACTCGCTTGGGCGAACAGCCGTGCCGCGCACTCTCACGGTGTGGCAGCCAGAGGATCAAGAATTTTGGTCTGACAAAGGGCGCGCTGTTGCCCGACGCAACCTGTGGATTTCGATTCCTGCGCTGCTTTTGGCCTTTTCGGTGTGGATGGTCTGGTCAATGGTCGTGGCACGCCTACCAGCCATCGGCTTCAACTTCGCATCGTCGCAACTGTTTTGGCTGGCGGCCTTGCCCGGTCTATCGGGTGCTACACTGCGCATCTTCTACAGTTTCATGGTGCCAATCTTTGGCGGCAGGCTCTGGACGACACTTTCAACGGCATCACTGCTGCTGCCAGCCATTGGTATTGGCTACGCAGTGCAGAACCCAGAAACACCATATCTGATCTTCCTCACCCTTGCGCTTCTGTGTGGTCTTGGCGGCGGTAACTTTGCCTCTTCAATGGCCAACATCGCGTATTTCTACCCAAAAGCGGAGAAGGGCAATGCGCTCGCCTTGAACGCCGGACTGGGCAACCTTGGTGTGTCGGTCATGCAGTTCCTTGTGCCTATCGTCATCACGGCGGGCGTCTTTGGGGTCATGGGTGGCGCGCCAGTTACGCTGGACGACGGCGCCCAACTTTGGATGCAAAATGCGGGCTTTGTCTGGGTTCCCTTCATCATAGTAGCAACCATTGCTGCATGGCTTGGCATGAACGACATCGCTGACGCCAAGGCAAGCTTTCGCGATCAGGCTGTCATCTTTGGTCGTTTTCATAACTGGGTAATGTGCGTGCTTTATACTGGCACCTTTGGCAGCTTTATCGGCTATTCGGCGGGTTTTCCGCTGCTGACCAAACTGATGTTCCCCGAAGTGAATGCGTTGCAATACGTGTTCCTTGGGCCGCTTGTTGGCGCGCTTAGTCGTGCGGGAACTGGTTGGGTTAGCGACCGTTTTGGCGGTGGGCGGGTCACTTTCTGGACCTTCCTCGGCATGATTATCGCCGTTTACGGCGTCATCGCCTTCCTGCCTTCGGGCGGAACCGGTGGTAACTTCATGGGCTTCTTCGCCTGTTTCATGGCGCTGTTCCTGCTGACTGGGATCGGCAACGCGTCAACCTTCCAAATGATCCCCGCAATCATGGGTCGCGAGATCCCACGCCTGATGCCCGAATTGGACGCTGTTGCGTCTCGCAAACAATCCGAGCGTGAAAGTGCCGCGATCATCGCCTTTACCAGCGCGATTGCCGCCTACGGAGCGTTCTTCATTCCCAAGCTTTACGGCACATCGATCGCGATGACCGGCGCCCCAAATGGCGCACTCTGGGCGTTCCTCGGTTTCTACGTGGTCTGCCTGATCGTGACCTGGGTTTTCTACACCCGGCCCGGTGGGCTTCTCCATGACATCGAACGTGGCCGCGGTTCCGCTGCCGCTGTCCAACCCGCTTAATAAGAAAGGAATCGGATATGAGCCATCTGCTCGACAGATTGAACTTCCTCCAGTCAAAAGAACTGGAGCAGTTTTCAAACGGCCACGGTCAAGTCACCCGCGAGAACCGCGACTGGGAAGACACCTACCGTAACCGCTGGCGTCACGACAAAATCGTCCGCTCGACCCATGGAGTGAACTGCACCGGGTCTTGTAGCTGGAAGATTTACGTTAAATCTGGGATCGTGACCTGGGAAACCCAACAAACAGATTACCCGCGCACGCGCGCTGATCTTCCCAACCATGAGCCACGCGGTTGCGCACGCGGAGCGAGCTACAGCTGGTATCTATATTCTGCAAACCGGGTGAAAAACCCGCTGGTCCGTGGCCGCCTGATGAAAATCTGGCGCAAGATGCGCGAAACATTGGAGCCCATTGAGGCGTGGACCAAGCTGCAGGCTGATCCGATCTTGCGGGCCTCTTACGTCGAAACGCGTGGGAAAGGCGGGTTCGTGCGCGCCACTTGGGACGAGGCGACAGAAATCACCGCTGCGGCCAACGCCTACACAGCCAAGACATATGGACCTGACCGCGTTTTCGGGTTTTCGCCGATCCCTGCGATGTCGATGGTCAGCTATGCTGCGGGGTCGCGTTACCTCGCGCTGATGGGTGGCGTGTGTATGTCGTTTTATGACTGGTATTGTGATTTGCCGCCCGCATCGCCGATGACATGGGGCGAACAAACCGACGTGCCGGAATCAGCGGATTGGTATAATTCTGGCTATCTATTGCTCTGGGGTTCGAACGTGCCGCAGACCCGCACACCGGACGCGCATTTCTATACCGAAGCGCGTTACAAAGGTACCAAATCTGCCGTTATTTGTCCGGATTATTCCGAGGCTGCGAAATTCGGAGACGTCTGGCTGAACGCGCGGCAAGGCACGGACGCAGCGCTGGCGATGGCCTTTGGCCACGTGATCCTGCGCGAATTCCACCTCGACAGGCAGACAGAATATTTCGAGGACTACACCCGCAAATACTCTGACTTCCCGATGCTGGTGAAGTTGGACGAAAAGAGCGGCCGCCTTGTGCCGGGCCGTTTCTTGCGCGCCGATGATCTGGACGGCAAGCTGGGCGAGGACAACAACCCCGAATGGAAAACCGTCGCGTTCGACGAAACTTCGAACGAGCTCGTCGCGCCCAATGGATCAGTCGGGTATCGTTGGGGTGAGGAAGGTGAATGGAACCTTGAAGAGAGGGCGAGCCAGACCGACACACAGCTTAAGACGAGCTTTGTTCTGGAAGAAGACTATGACGATATCGTTGGCGTCGACTTCCCATATTTTGGCGGTCAGTCCTTTGGCCAGTTCAAAACTGACGCGGACCATCCAGACGTCCTGACCCGCAATATCCCTGTCAAAACGATCAAAACCGTGGATGGCACAATCAACGTGGCGACCGTCTTTGATCTGTTTTGCGCCAACTACGGCCTTGATCGCGGTCTGGGCGGTGAGTGGGTAACCAATGATTTCGCCAGCGACATGCCCGGCACGCCCGCATGGGCTGAAAAGATCACCGGTGTTGCCGCCGATAAAATCATCCATGTCGCGCGTGAATTTGCATCGAATGCGGAAAAGACCAACGGTAAATCAATGGTTATCATGGGGGCTGGTATTAACCACTGGTATCACATGGACATGAATTATCGCGGCATTATCAACATGTTGGTGATGTGCGGTTGCGTCGGGCAATCGGGTGGAGGCTGGGCACATTATGTGGGGCAGGAAAAGCTGCGCCCGCAAACCGGTTGGCAACCGCTGGCATTTGCGCTGGACTGGATCCGCCCACCACGGCACATGAACGCCACCAGCGCGTGGTACGCCCACACCGATCAATGGCGCTACGAGACGCTGGAAGCGGACGAAATTTTGTCGCCGACAGCGCCCGAGGGCGACTGGGATATCAGCCTGATCGACTATAATATCCGTGCTGAGCGCATGGGCTGGTTGCCGTCAGCACCCCAGTTCAAGACCAATCCACTCGACGTTGCCAAGGCGGCCAAAGTAGCCGGCAAGGATATTCCGGCTTATGTCACGGAGAATCTGAAATCTGGCGATCTGGAAATGTCGTGCGAAGACCCCGACGATCCGGCGAACTGGCCGCGTAACCTGTTTGTGTGGCGCTCGAACCTGTTGGGATCATCGGGTAAGGGCCACGAATATTTCCTCAAACACCTGCTGGGCACCGACAACGGTGTCATGGGCAAGGACCTGGGCGAAGAGGGCCGCAAGCTTCCCAAAGAAGCGAAGTGGCACAAGGACGCGCCGCGCGGCAAACTGGACCTTTTGGTGACAATCGATTTCAGGATGTCCACAACTTGCGTCTATTCTGACATCGTTCTGCCCACCGCCAGTTGGTACGAAAAGGACGACATGAACACGTCGGACATGCACCCGTTTATCCACCCGCTACAGGCGGCGGTTGACCCGGCCTATGAAAGCAAATCCGACTGGGAAATCTTCAAGGCTATTGCCAAGAAGTTCCAAGAGATCACGCCGGGTTATCTGGGCCAAGAAACGGACATTGTCGCGCTGCCGATCCTGCACGATACCCCGTCAGAGATTGCACAGGATCAAGTGAAGGACTGGAAAAAAGGCGAATGTGAGCTGATCCCCGGCAAGACTGCGCCTGCCTTTATGACGGTTGAGCGCGATTATACCGCGATCTACGACCAATTTACTGCGCTTGGCCCGCTTTTGGACAAACTGGGCAATGGCGGCAAGGGCATCAACTGGGACACGCAAACCGAGATTGATAACCTGTCAGCGCTGAATGGCGTGCATCAGGATGGGGCCGCTACTGGGCGACCCAAAATCGAAACGGCCATTGACGCCTGCGAAGTCATCTTGATGCTGGCGCCCGAAACCAATGGCGAAGTTGCGGTCAAAGCATGGGAGGCTCTTGAAAAAGTCACCGGACGCGAACATGCCCATCTGGCCGAAGGATCGCACCACACCAAGATCCGCTTTCGCGACATCGCAGCCCAACCGCGCAAAATCATTTCGAGCCCCACATGGTCGGGCATCGAGAGCGAGACAGTCAGTTACAACGCCGGCTACACCAACGTGCATGAGCTGATCCCGTGGCGGACCCTAACTGGGCGACAGCAGCTATATCAAGATCACCTCTGGATGCGTGCGTTTGGTGAAGGTTTCATGTCTTACCGGCCTCCGATTGACGTCAAATCTGTCACAAAAGCGGTGCAGGACGAAGGCGACAAGTTGGTGCTAAACTTCATCACGCCGCACCAAAAATGGGGCATCCACTCCACTTATACCGATAACCTGTTGATGCTCACGCTTAACCGTGGCGGGCCGGTGATCTGGATTTCCGAGGTGGACGCCAGATCGGCGGGCATTGTGGATAACGACTGGGTGGAACTTTACAATGCCAACGGCGCGCTGACGGCGCGGGCGGTTGTTTCCCAGCGGATCAAAGAAGGCACGACCTTCATGTACCACGCCCAGGAAAAAATCATCAACACGCCTGGATCCGAAAAAACCGGCAACCGTGGCGGCATCCACAATTCGGTGACCCGCACGGTTCTAAAACCCACGCATATGATCGGCGCCTACGCTCACCAATCTTACGGTTTTAACTACTACGGCACCGTCGGATCAAACCGCGACGAATTCGTCGTTGTCAGAAAAATGAACAAGGTCGACTGGCTCGATGCCGAAAAGGTTTGGGAACCGTCAGCTAAGGAGGCTGCAAAATGAAAGTCTGCGCACAAATCGGAATGGTGCTGAACCTTGATAAATGTATCGGGTGCCACACCTGCTCAGTCACCTGCAAGAACGTCTGGACTAGCCGTGAAGGCGTCGAATACGCATGGTTCAACAACGTCGAAACCAAGCCCGGCACTGGCTATCCCACGGATTGGGAAAATCAGGAACGTTGGAATGGCGGCTGGGTGCGGACAAAGGCCGGCAAGCTTCAGCCCAAGCAGGGATCAAAGTGGCGGATTTTGGCGAACCTTTTTGCCAACCCAAGCATGCCAGAAATTGACGATTACTACGAACCGTTCGATTTCGACTATGACCACCTGAAATCAGCACCAGAAATGGAAGCGTTTCCCACTGCACGCCCACGATCGAAAATCACCGGTGAACGGATGCAGAAGATCGAAAAGGGGCCAAACTGGGAAGAAATCCTCGGTGGCGAGTTCTCGAAGCGGTCGCAGGATTACAACTTTGAAGGCATCCAAAAAGAGATCTACGGCGAGTATGAGAACACATTTATGATGTATCTCCCGCGCTTGTGTGAACACTGCCTCAATCCGACCTGTGTTTCGTCCTGCCCATCTGGTGCCATCTACAAGCGCGAAGAAGACGGAATCGTCTTGATCGACCAGGAAAAGTGTCGCGGCTGGCGCATGTGTGTGTCTGGGTGCCCTTACAAAAAGATCTATTACAACTGGTCTTCTGGTAAATCCGAGAAATGTACGCTGTGCTATCCGCGCATTGAATCCGGTAACCCGACGGTTTGTTCAGAAACTTGCGTCGGGCGGATCCGCTATCTCGGTGTCATGCTTTACGACGCTGACAAGATCGAAGAAGCGGCAAGCGTCGAAAACACTCAGGACCTCTATGATGCGCAACTGGGTGTCTTCCTTGATCCCCACGACCCAAAGGTGATCGAGGCCGCACGCGCCCATGGCATCCCCGAAGACTGGATCAAGGCCGCGCGCGAAAGCCCGATCTGGAAGATGGCGATGGACTGGAAGGTCGCCTTCCCGTTGCATCCCGAATACCGCACATTGCCAATGGTGTGGTACATTCCACCACTGTCCCCGATCCAGAACGCCGCAGAGGCAGGCGCGATCGGCATGGACGGCGGCATGCCCGATGTGAAAAACTTGCGCATTCCAGTCAAATACCTCGCCAATATGCTGACGGCAGGCGACGAACCACCGATTGTCACCGCACTCGAGCGGATGCTGGCGATGCGGTCTTACATGCGCTCCAAGACTGTCGAAGGTGTTATTGACGAAGGCATCGCAGAGCGTGTCGGGCTGACTGGCCGGATCATCGAGGACATGTACAAGATCATGGCCCTTGCCGATTATGAAGACCGGTTTGTGATTCCGACAACCCACCGTGAGCATGCTGAAGAAGCCTATGATCTTAAAGGGGGCTGCGGATTTACCGACAGTAACGGATGCTCAACAGGTATCTCTAAGGGGTCGCTTTTTGGCGGTTCTAAGAAGCCCCTAAAAATGCCCACGGAGGTGATGTGATGGATCGTACCCTAAAAGCCATGTCGCTGATCCTTAGTTATCCGACTTGTGAGCTGCAGCATGCGATGCCCGAAATCGGAGCCGTTCTGGCTTCGGACACGCGATTAACATCAGCAGCACGTCGGACGTTGCGCCCGCTTGTGGAGGAGCTTGGCAGTCGCGACATCTACGCGTTGCAAGAGGTCTTTGTCATGTTGTTTGACCGATCACGCACGTTGTCGCTGAATTTGTTCGAACACGTTCACGGCGAAAGTCGCGATAGGGGCGGTGCGATGGTGTCATTGGTTGAGACGTATCGCGCAGGCGGGTTTGACCCCGTGACGTCCGAATTGCCCGACCATTTGCCAGTGTTGTTGGAATTCCTGTCCACCTGTCCCTTTGCGGAAGCACAGGACACGCTGGCGGATGCGGCGCAAATTTTTGCGGCCCTGAACGAACGGCTTATTCGGCGGGAAAGCCCGTATGCGGCTGTGTTTGTCGCCCTTGGGCAGATGGCAGGCGTTAAAGTCGATGGCGCCTCAATCGCTGAAATGCTGGCGCTACCGGACGACGATCCCAACGATTTAGACGCATTAGACGAAGTTTGGGAGGACAGCGAAGTTCTATTCGGGCCGGACCCCAATGCAGGCTGCCCGCAGGTGCGCGATATGCTTGGCCGAATGGACACACCCGTAAACCCCACGCCGCGAACCGCGACAGATTAGGGAGGCGAAAATGAACAATTTTTTCTTTGGTATATTTCCATACATCGCGCTCGGTGTCGGGATCATGGGGACCATCGCACGCTATGACCGCGATCCTTTCACTTGGAAATCATCGTCGTCACAGCTTTTGCGTCGCAACCAGCTTTGGTGGGGGTCGGTTCTGTTTCACGTCGGTATTCTGGTGATCTTCTTTGGTCATCTGGGTGGTTTGCTGACACCAATCTGGGTATTTGACGCCTTTGGCATCAGCCACGGTGCCAAACAATTGCTGGCCGTGGTTGCGGGCGGTATCGCCGGCGTGATTGCACTGGTTGGCGCTATTATGCTGTTTCATCGTCGGTGGACTGAGCCGCGCATCCGCCAAACGTCGTCCACTTGGGATATTGCAATTCTCGCCATGCTGTTGGCGCAACTTGGGCTAGGTCTGAGCACAGTCGTTGTCTCGCTTGGGCATTTGGATGGCCACGAAATGGTCAAATTTATGTTTTGGGCACAAGGAATATTCACATTTGACGCAGCCGCCGCCAGTTATATCGCGGACGTGGCACTGGTGTTCAAGTTGCACCTGTTTCTGGGCCTGACGATAATTCTGGTGTTCCCGTTCACCCGATTGGTTCACATGGTGTCGGGCTTTGCGGCGCCTGTGCGGTTCTTACTGCGGCCCGGTTATCAGATTGTCCGGTCACGCCGCCAAACACCGCTGAAATCTTCCAAAGCAAACTCAAGGGAGCAAGTAAAATGAACCGAGCCCTTTTTCCTGATCTTATCATCAATGGCGAACTGGTGCCTCACGTCATCGTGGCCGCGGAAACACAGAACCAAGAAGCGCCCAAAGACAAACCGGGTATCGCTTGGCGCAAGGCCGTTACTGCGGTCGCGATCCGCACGCTTTTGTTGCAAAAGGCCCGAACCCTAGGGATTACACCAGACTGCCACGAAGTTGGACCGGGTCGGTTTGAGACTGAAGACGAAGCCCAAATCCGAAGCCTTCTCGAACAGGTGGTCGACGTAAACCTGCCAGATGACGACGACATCAAGGCGGAATGGTACAAAGACCCCACGCGGTTTAGATCGCCACCACTTTGGGAAGTGTCCCACATCCTGTGCGCCTGTGATCCGCGCGATGACGCGGGCAGGGGGAGAGCGTTCAAGCGGGCGGAGACCGTCGCCGCGGCGCTACAAAAGGACCCGAGTGGCTTTGCCGGGATCGTCGCGCGCGTCAGCGACTGTGGATCGAAATCGTCGGGTGGCGCGTTGGGGCAACTTGGGCCTGGCGATACTGTGCCTGAATTTGAAACCGCCCTGCGGACGCTCCGAAAAGGTACGATTACACCTGAACCAGTGCTGACTCGTTATGGGTACCACCTTATCCGGATGGATGCGGTTGCGATGGGTGAGGTCCTCCCATTCAAGGCCGTCCGAGAAAGGATATCAGACGCCTTGGAAAAAGCTGCATGGGCGCGACAGGCCCAAGTTTTCGTCCAACAACTGGTCGACGTCGCTGTGATAGAGGGTGCTGCTCTGAAAAC
>JAPKCP010000395.1 GCA_028822885.1 Yoonia sp.
GCCGCCCGCACCTTCAACCCACTCGTCCTTAAAGTCTCCAAAATGTCATCCACATGAAACTGGTCTCGGGCCTCAATCACCACCTCGAGTTCCGCTTGTTTCAGCGACACGCTTTGCATCATCCGTTGGTGGATGACCTCAATCACGTTGGCCCCAGCATCCCCAATAATCTGTGAAATTTTGGACAACTGCCCGGGTATGTCGTTGATCTCAAACACCAACCGCGTAATTCGCCCGTCGCGCATTAATCCGCGCACAATCAATGTGGACAGCACACGGCTATCAATATTGCCCCCACAAATTAAAAGGCCCACCTTTTTGCCTGCAAACTTGTTCAGATTATTCTTAATGACAGCCAGCCCTGCCCCGGCAGCGCCTTCAGCGACAAGCTTTTCATAGGACAACAGATCAAATACAGCCTGCTCAATTTCGACTTCAGTCGCGCTATCAACCCGGTCCACGTAGTCGCGAATCACAGACAAGTTCGCAGGTGCAGGGGATTTGACAGCAATCCCCTCAGCCAAGGTCGCGCCACCAAAATGAGTGCTCGTTTGATCAAAGTCCGATTTCACAGCATCAAAAATATGAGCCTGTGCCCCAATCACTTCGATCTCAGGCTTCAACCCTTTCGCGGCAACCGCCATTCCCGCGATTAAGCCGCCCCCACCAATCGGCACAACAATACAATCAAGGTCCGGTTGCTGCGCCAACATCTCAAGCGCCACGGTTCCTTGCCCAGCAACAACCTCTAGATCATCAAACGGATGCACAAAGGTCATGCCCTTCGCGTGGGCCATATCGAGCGTGAATTGAACGCTATCGTCAAACCCAACACCGTGGATCACAACTTCAGCTCCAAAATCTTTGGTCCGCTTTACCTTATTAAATGGGGTCCCCTCAGGCATCACAATGATCGACGGAATACCAAGCCTTGTCGCATGATACGCCAGTCCTTGCGCATGGTTGCCAGCACTGCAAGCGATGACCCCTGCCGCCTTGGCATCATCGCTTAACGTCAGCAGTTTTGCCAACGCCCCACGTGCCTTAAACGCATTGGTATGCTGGAGATTTTCAAGCTTGAGATACAGATCAATGCCAAGATGGTGGGACAAAGGTGTTGCGCGAACCAGCGGTGTTTCAATGGTTGCGGGACGTATGGCGGCATGAACCTGTTGAATATGTGCAAGTGTAACAGCCACTGGAATCTCCTTGAGGTATATTGCAAAATATCTAGTTCAGCCCGCCGCGCCCGTCTATCTGCATTCACACCATCACCGCGTAGACGGCAAATCCTGCGGGCTTTACCGTCACAAACGTCACCATCGCGTGACGTCCATAACCAAAGATTGCGAAACGGCCCTCTACAAGCCACCAACAACGCAACCCAAAGTCATGAGGCCCGCAATGCACACCGAAAAGTTCTCCTTCCCCGGCCATTCCGGTCAGATGCTCGCGGCCCGCTTAGATTTACCGACCGGCCAACCCAAAGCGGTCGCCTTGTTTGCCCATTGCTTCACCTGTTCCAAAGATATCGCAGCGGCACGCCGCGTTGCGACAGGTCTCGCTGACAATGGGATTGCAGTGCTGCGGTTCGACTTTACTGGTTTGGGTCATTCTGACGGAAGCTTTGAAACGACAACATTCAGTTCTAACGTCGCCGATCTACATGCAGCCGCAGCTGAGCTTGCCAAGCGTGGGATGACCCCGTCCCTCCTCATCGGGCATTCGCTGGGCGGTGCGGCAGTGTTACGCGCGGCCCCCGACATGCAATCGATCAAAGGCGTGGTCACAATTGGCGCGCCCGCAGACCCCGGCCATGTCACTCACAATTTCGGGGCCGCAATTGCTCAAATTGAAACGGACGGTGTCGCTGAAGTTCAGCTCGGTGGTCGTCCACTGCGAATCGGCAAAGATTTCCTTGACGATGTGGCTGCTGAAGACCTGAAGCCCGCACTCGCAAAGCTGAACGCTGCCCTTTTAGTTTTGCATGCCCCACGCGATAGCGTGGTCGGTATTGAAAATGCAGGAGAGATTTTCCTTGCGGCTAAACATCCCAAAAGCTTTGTGACACTTGATGACGCAGATCATCTGCTCAGTCGTCAAATTGATGCCGACTATGCAGTGGACGTCATCACAGCTTGGTCGCGGCGCTATCTGCCGATGGACACCCCGTCACAACCTCCCGAAAGCCAAACGCCAGAAGGTGCTTTGCGTGTGACAGAAACAGACCCAAAAGGGTTTGCGCAAACGATCACAAGTGGTTCGCACACGCTGATGGCAGATGAACCTGTGAAATTCGGTGGTACGGATACTGGTCCTTCGCC
>JAPKCP010000106.1 GCA_028822885.1 Yoonia sp.
CGTATCGCATTTCAATGAAGCTCGCTTCGCGTGAAATGTCAGAGCAGATTTTGCGGGAGATCTTTGACGAAGCTTATGTGGATGATGGGGTCTTGACTGCAGCGGCACGTGCAGACCTTGTTGCGATTTTTGATCGCGACCCAGCATGCCACCGGCTGATCCAGCCCTTGCTATTCTTTAAAGGCTTCCAAGCGGTGCAGGCTTATCGCCTTGGTCACTGGCTCTGGAATGCTGGCCGTAAAGATCTCGCATATTTTGTACAGATGCGTGTCTCTGAGATCTTTGGGGTTGATATCCACCCTGCAGCGCGGATTGGCAAAGGCATCATGATCGACCACGCACACTCAATCGTTGTGGGTGAAACGGCCGTTGTTGGCGACAATGTCTCAATGCTGCACTCTGTGACCCTTGGTGGGACTGGTAAAGAAGACGATGACCGTCACCCAAAAATTGAAGATGGTGTATTGATTGGCGCGGGTGCAAAGGTCCTTGGCAATATCACGATTGGTCATTGTAGCCGGATCGCTGCGGGCTCTGTTGTCCTAGAAGCCGTGCCACCGATGAAGACAGTTGCAGGGGTACCCGCACGGATTGTTGGCGAAAGCGGATGTTCACAGCCATCGATAACTATGGATCATCTTTTTAACTCGATAGGTTAGCAACGTGCTCTCCCGGCGTCTTTGGTTCTCTCCAAATCCCCGCCGGAGGCACCCGTCCTAAGCGGTATAGACGAACCTATATTCTAAAACGCAAAACGCCGGGCTTATCACCCGGCGTTTTTTTGTCTTAACGCTGATTTACGCGAGCATCGTCATTGGGTTTTCAAGGTTGTCCTTGATGGCATTCAGAAGGTTCGCACCCATGGCCCCGTCAATCACACGGTGATCAACGCTCAGCGTTGTGGACATTACAGTCCCGACTGTCAGTTCACCATCTGCGCCAACGATTGGCTTTTTGGTGCCGGCACCAACGGCCAGAATAGCGGCATGTGGCGGGTTGATGATCGCGTCAAAGTTATCAATCCCAAACATCCCAAGGTTCGAGATTGCGAATGACCCACCGCTGTATTCATGCGGGGCCAGCTTGCGATCACGCGCGCGGCTGGCGAGGTCTTTCATCTCAGCAGAGAGGGCGGACAGAGACTTCATTTCCGCGTCCTTCAAAACTGGGGTAAACAATCCACCTTCAATGGCCACAGCCACGGCAACATCTGACTTTTCAAACTGCAGCGTGCGATCACCAGCCCAGACGGCATTGGCCTCTGGAACTTGCTGCAACGCCAAAGCACAGGCTTTGATGATGAAATCATTGACCGATAGCTTCACGCCGCGCGGCTCAAGCTGCTTGTTCAACTGGCTGCGGAACTTCAAGAGTGCATCCAAGTTGATGTCGCGACGCAGGTAAAAATGCGGCACTGTCTGCTTGGCCTCAGTGAGGCGGGCAGCAATAATTTTGCGCATCCCATTCAGCGCAATTTCTTCGTAAGGGCGATCCGCATAAGTTTTCAGAACGGCCTCAGTGCTTGGACCAGTGGCCATCGCAGCGGCAGGTGCAGCAGCCTTTTCAGCTGGTGCAGCGGCGGCAGCAGCAGGTTTGGCACTCGGTTTTGCAGTCTCAACGTCCGCTTTGACGATGCGGCCATGTGGGCCAGAGCCTGAGATCGCAGCGAGATCAATCCCTTTGTCAGCCGCAATGCGTCGTGCCAACGGAGTGGCAAAAACCCGGGTGCCGTCTTTGACTGGCGCTGCAGGTGCGGCCATGACTTTTTCTGAGCCCCCAGCTGGGGCCGCTTCCGCTGACGCTGCAGTCGGTGTCACCGGTGCTGCTTTTGGTGCAGGTGCGGCACCGATGTCCGAAACACTTTCGCCTTCCTCAAGTAGCACTGCGATCACAGCGTTGACCTTCACGCCCTCAGTACCCTCTGCGATCACAATTTTGCCAATGATGCCTTCGTCGACGGCTTCAAATTCCATCGTGGCTTTATCGGTCTCAATCTCGGCCATCACATCGCCGGACGACACCGTATCACCCTCTTTGACAAGCCATTTGGCAAGTGTTCCTTCTTCCATCGTAGGCGACAGGGCGGGCATCAGGATTTCAATTGGCATAGAAAATGGCTCCGTTAATTTGCGGGCGCAGGAACGCTGGGTTCAAGGATTTCAGAGACGAAAGATTCCACCAACACCTCTTCCACTGCGACGTAGGATTGATTGGGGTTTTGCTGCAAATGAGCGTCGGTGATTTGGCGTGTCAGTATTGCGATGGCAATTCCAATATCTGTCGGATCGCTCAAGCAGCCGGGAATAATCGTCACAATCGTTGAACAAGATTGCTGATTAATGGACAGACCATTCGGTGGGCAGGCAGGCGTTCCCGCACTGGCAGCATGTGCTGTCAGTAGCGCAAAACCTGCTATGCCCACCATATGGATCACCGGTAAGTGACCTTTTTACATGCGTCCACAACTTCGTCAGAGGTCAGCAGCGCGTGCTTTTCAAGGCCAGCCGCATACGGCATTGGCACGTCCTTGCCCGTCAGGGTGATCACAGGGGCGTCAAGATAATCAAACGCTTCTTGCATGATCACACCGCTGATGTAGCCGCCGACGCTGCCTTGCGGCCAGCCTTCTTCGACGGTCACACAGCGGTTGGTCTTACGGACAGAAGCGAGAATCGTCTCTGTGTCCATTGGACGGATAGAGCGCAGGTTGATGACCTCAGCTTTGATCCCTTCTTCAGCAAGTTTATCTGCTGCGGCAAGCGCATACGTCACGCCAATCCCGAAGGTCACAATGGTGACATCATCACCTGAGCGTTCGATTTTGGCCTTCCCAAACGGGATAGTGAAATCATCCAGAACGGGGACGTCAAACGCCTTGCCGTACATGATTTCGTTCTCAAGGAAGATCACAGGGTTGTTGTCGCGGATTGCAGTCTTGAGCAAACCTTTTGCATCAGCCGCAGAATACGGCATCACAACCTTGAGACCGGGAATCTGCATATACCAAGCCGCATAACACTGGGAATGCTGTGCCCCAACACGGGCAGCAGCACCGTTTGCGCCACGGAACACCATCGGTGCACCCATCTGACCGCCCGACATATAAAGCGTCTTGGCAGCAGAGTTGATAATTTGATCAATAGCCTGCATGGCGAAGTTAAACGTCATGAATTCCACAATCGGACGTAAATCTCCAAAGGCAGCACCGATCGCGATACCAGCAAAACCATGCTCTGTGATTGGGGTATCAATCACGCGCTTTGCGCCAAACTCGGCCAACATGCCTTGGGAAATCTTATAAGCACCTTCGTACTCAGCGACTTCTTCGCCCATCAAGAAGACGTTCTCGTCTTTGCGCATCTCTTCGGACATCGCATCACGCAAGGCTTCGCGGACGGTCGTCTTCTTCATCTCCGTGCCTTCGGGCCAATCAGGTGATTGATCCACAACGGCGGCAACAGGAACTGAGGTTGATGCGACAATGGCTGGTGCCGCGACTTCTTCTACAACGGCAGCGGCGGCTGGTGCAGCGCCTGCTTCTGGGACCGCTTCGCCTTCTTCAACTAAGATCGCGATGACGGCGTTCACTTTTACGCCTTCGGTGCCTTCTGCAATCACGATTTTACCGATGATGCCTTCGTCGACCGCTTCAAATTCCATTGTGGCTTTGTCAGTTTCAATCTCGGCCATGATATCGCCAGATGCAACGGTGTCGCCTTCTTTAACCAACCATTTGGCCAGCGTGCCTTCTTCCATTGTCGGGGACAGGGCAGGCATGAGAATTTCGATAGCCATTACGCTGTCTCCTCGTTGTAGATATCTGTCCAAAGTTCTTCCAGAGCGGGCTCTGGGCTTTCCTTGGCGAATTCAGCGGCTGCGTTCACGACGGCCTTGATGTCCTTGTCGATCGCCTTCAGTTCATCCTCGGATGCGTGCTTGCCTTTCAGCAGGGCATCGCGAATTTGTTCAATTGGATCACGCTCATCGCGCATTTTTTGAACTTCTTCGCGCGTCCGGTACTTTGCAGGGTCCGACATTGAATGGCCACGGTAGCGGTAGGTTTTCACCTCGAGGATGTATGGACCTTTGCCAGCGCGGCAGTGGGCCACAGCCCGTTCGCCGGCTTCTTTGACCTTGATCACGTCCATGCCGTCAACTTCTTCACCCGGAATACCGTAAGCAGCGCCGCGTTCCCATAGCGATGGGGATTTGGTGGATCGCTGCACTGATGTACCCATGGCGTATTGGTTGTTCTCAATGACAAACACGACCGGAAGATCCCAAAGTTCGGCCATGTTGTAGGTCTCGTAGACCTGACCTTGGTTCGCCGCACCATCACCAAAGTAGGCAAAGGTTACATTATCATTGCCTTTGTATTTGTCTGAGAACGCGAGACCAGCACCCAGCGGCACTTGCGCGGCAACGATCCCGTGGCCACCATAGAAATGCTTCTCTTTCGAGAACATGTGCATCGAGCCGCCTTTGCCTTTAGAAAAACCACCCTCGCGGCCAGTCAATTCGGCCATGATGCCTCTTGGGTCCATGCCACATGCTAACATATGACCGTGGTCGCGATAGGACGTCACACGTTTGTCACCGTCTTTGGTTGCGGCCTCAAGGCCCACAACAACGGCTTCTTGACCGATATAAAGGTGGCAGAAACCACCGATCAGGCCCATGCCATAAAGCTGGCCCGCCTTTTCCTCAAACCGCCGGATCAGCAGCATTTCCCGGTAATGTCCCAGCAATTCTTCGGCTGAAACGTTTGACTTCGCGGCGGCCTTCTTCGGCGGCATGGGCGGTCCTCCATCAAATTCTAAAGATAGTTTAGTGTTAAACTATCTCTTAAAGCAAAACACATGACGTTGCGAGATGCAAATGGCATGTCACCTATTTGCTAACAGCATAGGTGCTTTCTGCCTTTGACATGGGTCAAGATAAGGACGGTATTAACGAATGATGATTTCGTCTGATCGGATCATGCCAAGCACGTCGCGGGCCTGCTCATCCAACAGGTCAAGATCAAGGAATGTATCAGACAATCTGCGCGTCAGGTTTTCCATACGTGCCATTTCAGCGTTTAGGGTCGCGAGCTCTTGGGAAAGCGCGCGACCCTCTGCTTTGACTTCCGCACGTTTGAACACCCCGTAATCACCCTGCACAGCGGCAAAGGTGAAATACAGACCCATGGCCAAAAGCCCTAGGAAGGAAAGGAGTGTGCCCATTGCTGGGCGGCTAGGTTTTCGCATCAGTGCCTCAAAATGCCGTCTTCTGTGGACGATCTGAGGGTAGATTCGCATATATGATTCGGTTTGTGAATCCTAAAACGCACAGAAATCCAAAAAATATCGAAGATACTTTGATGCTAGCCAAGCGCCCCTGCTGTTTTTTATGAAACAGGGGCGCGGATAACAGATTAGCCCGCGACAGAGGCTGCGTAGATCGAGTCGATTGTCGCTGACAACTTTGTGTTGAAGGCGTCATCATCTTGTTGCGCAGAAAGACCTTCGGTCAATGCGCGTGAAAAGCTCGCGATGACACCAGCGTTCTGGGCCAAACGGATGTTGGCTTCATCGCGATCATAGCCGCCGGACAATGCCACTATGCGCATCACTTTAGGATGATCCACAAGGGATGCATACTGGTTCGCGGTCTCAGGCAACGTCAGCTTGAGCATGATTTGCTGGCCATCGGGCAGGGCGTCAAGATGCTTGGTGATCTCAGCCAACAGCAAATCTTCAGCAGCCGCTTTGTCAGCGATCGTGATTGTCACTTCCGGCTCTAGGATTGGCATCAGACCTTGGGCCAAGATTTGTTTGCCAATCTCAAACTGTTGGGCGACGATTGCAGCAATACCAGCTTGGTTCGCTTCAGAAATGACGGAGCGCATCTTGGTACCGAACATGCCAGCGTCGTTGGCGCGGGTCAAAAGCTCATCAAGACCGTCCATCGGCTTCATCAATTGCACACCGTCGTGCAGATCGCGCAGGCCCTTATCGACCTTCAGGAACGGCACAACACCGTGGTCGTTCCACAGTGTCTGTGCGGCAGGTTTGCCATCAATCTGGCGGTCCATGGTCATTTCAAACAGGATGGCGCCAACAACTTTGTCGCCAGTGAATGACGGCGCGTTCACAATCCGGGACCGCATGTCGTGGATCAGCGCATACATTTCATCGTCGTTAGCGTAAGCGCTTTCCTCGACACCGTACAAGCGCAGCGCCTTCGGGGTTGATCCGCCACTCTGATCCAATGCGGCGATAAAGCCTTTACCGGCCCGGACTTGATCCATCTGCGCTTGGTTTGTCATGCGTAAATCCACTCAAAATTGCTTGTGTTTAGACAGGGCCATCCCCCGACACTTAAATCCATAAATGAGGGGGCATGGTCGCGCAATTATGGTGGCGCTACCGTTAGCGCTATTATTTGTCGTTAGCTGCTAAGTGCGGCAACACCGGGCAATTCCTTGCCCTCCATCCACTCGAGGAAGGCTCCACCAGCAGTTGAAATATAAGTAAAACTATCCGCGACGCCTGCTTGGTTCAGCGCTGCTACCGTATCGCCACCACCTGCAACCGAGATTAGATTACCCGATGCCGTCAACGCACCGGCCACACCCGCAGCCGCATTTGTAGCCCGATCAAACGGTTCAATTTCAAACGCACCAAGGGGGCCGTTCCAGACGAGCGTTTTCGCACCTGCCAGCACTTCGCTGATGTAGGTTACAGTCTCAGGTCCGGCGTCTAAGATCATCGCGTCAGACGGGCAGGCGTCAGGCGCAACGATTTCGTTTGGTGCGCCGGCCTTGAATTCACGCGCCACAACAATGTCGCGGGGCAGGATGATTTCGCAGCCAGCCTTTTCAGCTTTCACAAGAATAGCGCGGGCAGTGTCCGCTAGATCATGCTCGCAAAGTGATTTGCCGACATTAATTCCTTGGGCGGCCAAAAACGTATTAGCCATGCCGCCGCCGATCACAAGATGATCGACCTTGCTGACAAGATTTCCCAACAGATCAAGCTTTGTAGACACCTTTGCACCACCAACCAGTGCAACAACCGGACGCTTCGGCGTGCCCAAAGCAGCCTCTAAGGCGCCCAATTCAGCGGCCATCAACCGACCAGCACAAGCAGGCAACAACCGGGCAATCGCTTCGGTTGAGGCATGGGCGCGGTGGGCAGCGGAAAACGCATCATTAACGTAGATATCACCGAGGGACGCCAAACGCTTGGCGAACCCTTCGTCGTTTTTCTCTTCACCGGGGTTAAATCGCAAGTTCTCAAGCAACAAAACCTCACCGTCTTCCATCTCCGCGACAGCCTCAGCATAGTCGCCATTCACGAAGGTCACGGGCAAGCCAAGCGTATCTGACACAGCACCCGCGATATGCTCCAACGATAATTCTGGCACGACCTGACCCTTTGGGCGACCAAAGTGGGCCATCAATATGACCTTACCACCCATCGCTTGGATATCGTCGACGGTCGCTGCAATTCGCTCAATCCGGGTCGCATCTGTGACGCGACCGTCTTCCATAGGCACATTTATGTCGACGCGGACCAACGCACGTTTGCCTGCAAAGTCCATATCATCAAGGGTTTTCCACGTCATGAGCCGTCTCCTAAGTCCGATTTAAACCTTACCTGAGGGAATGACCTGAAAACGTCAACCTGCGGGTCCTTGGCAATTGGCGTCATGCGCCATATGTCAGGGGCAACATCAAAATAAGGGAGCGCCCAATGGCCGATATTAAAGATCCAGAAAACACAATCATCGTCACACTCAAAGATGGTGACGTTGTGATCCAACTTTTGCCAGACGTGGCACCGCAGCATTGTGACCGTATGAAGACACTCGTTCGCAACGGCGACTACGACAATGTTGCGTTCCACCGCGTGATTGACGGCTTCATGGCGCAGACTGGCGACGTAGCCAACGCGAACATGGAAAAAGACTATAATCCAGGTAGCGCCGGCACAGGCGGTTCCGACATGCCGGATCTGCCAGCTGAATTCTCCAAGATTCCACATGCTCGTGGATCCATCGGCGCTGCACGCTCTGCAAACCCGAATTCCGCGAACTCACAGTTCTTTATTAACTTTAAGGACAATGATTTCCTCAACGGTCAGTACACTGTCTATGGTCAGGTCATCTCTGGCATGGACCACGTTGACGCTATCATGAAGGGCGAGCCACCAGCGAACCCTGATCGCATGATCTCTGTTAAGGTTGCTGCTGATGTTTAAGCTTGCAGCAGTTCTGGCGCTTGTCGCGGGTCCTGCATTTGCGGCAGGCTTAGAAATCGACGTGACGGGTGAGGCCAATGGCACCATCAAGATTGACCTGTTTGAAGATATAGCGCCTTTGCACGCCGCCCAGATTTCAGCGATTGCTGAAGCTGGCGACTACAATGGTGTGGTTTTCCACCGGGTGATCGACGGTTTCATGGCCCAGACAGGCGATGTGGAAAACGGCAAAGAGGGCGGCAACCTGTCTCGTGCAGGCACCGGCGGCTCTGATCTAGGCAACATCGATGCGGAGTTTTCGGACAAGCCGTTCGATCGCGGCATTGTTGGCATGGCGCGGTCGCAGAACCCAAATTCTGCGAACTCCCAGTTCTTCATTATGTTTGCGCCGGGCCACTTCTTGAATAACCAGTACACGGTTGTTGGCGAAGTTACCGAAGGCATGGACATCGTGGACGCCATCAAACGCGGCGCTGGCCAAAGTGGCTCCGTGAGCGGAACACCTGATGTGATGAGCGAAGTGCGCGTCACTGAATAAAGTCAGTCTAACGTTTTTGAACAGGCGGGTCGCGATGTGGCCCGCCTGTTTTCGTTTGCAAGCACGATTGGTCACGTTGCGGTGAAAAGGACTATGCCCGCGGGCTGTGATCACACAAGCTATGGGCAATCTCTTGAAAGGAAATCCCATGCGATTGCTTGCAGCCATAGTGGCCTTGGTGGGCCTGACAACATTTGCCGCGGCTAGCCCAGAATTTTGGAAGCACGAATGGCCGAATACAGATTTCACCAAGACCAATGTAGACAGTTGGGTTGAGGTTCTGTCTGGCGGTCCGTCCAAAGACGGCATCCCTGCACTTGATAGCCCGGTGTTTCGCGCAGCAGCGTCAGAGACACGTTTAGAACCCCGCGAACCTGTCATCACGGTTGAAATCGAAGGCGAAGTCCCGCGCGCATATCCAATCCGATACTTGATGTGGCATGAGATCGTGAACGACCAAATCGGCGATGTGCCAGTGGCCGTGACGTTCTGCCCGCTGTGCAATTCAGGGATCACGTTTGATCGGCGCACGGATGCAGGCGTCCTTAGCTTTGGTGTTTCAGGCAAGTTGCGCAATTCTGATATGATCATGTTTGACCGCGAAACTGAAAGCTGGTGGCAGCAGGCCATTGGGATCGGTATCGTGGGCGAGTTGACGGATGTTGAGTTACAAAGCCTACCAAGTTGGATGGAAAGCTGGGATATCTTTAAGGCCCGTAACCCCGATGGCCTTGTGATGGAGCAACCAGACTTTCCTAGAAACTACGGCGCAAACCCATACGTTCAATACGATAGTTCCCACCGGCCGTTCCTATATTCTGGTGAGGTGCCGCCGCATGATATTCCTGCCCTTGCGCGTGTCGTGCGTGTCGGCGACCGGGCTTGGCCGATGGCGCGCCTTGCTGCGCTGGGGAGTGTGACCGAGGCTGGCCTAACGATAAACTGGACTATAGGTCAAGCATCGGCATTGGATAGTGAATCAATTGGGGCAGGGCGCGATGTCGGGAACATTCGGGTGAAGGATTCCGCCGGGAATGACGTGGCGCATGACGTCATGTTTGCATTTGCGTTCCATGCTTTTTGGCCAGCTGGGACATGGATGCTAGGACTTTAACCGCACGGAAACTACTAGTTTCCATTCTGGAAACACACTGGTGACTGACCAACTTATGGTTGTTTAGTGTTTTGACGCTGCTACATGTGTTAAAATATTTTATATCAGTGAGGCTATTTTGGCTGCTATGCGTGTGTTGTTAAGTCTGCTTTTGGTTACCAAGCTTGGGGCTTGTGGTGGGGTAGGCGGCGGTGCGGCCAACCCAACCGATATGATCCCTGCCACGCCGACACCCGATGTTGCGGCACCAACCATCACACCCGATGTCGCGGCACCAACCACCACACCAGATGTTGCGACACCAACCACCACACCCGATGTTGCAGCACCAACCATCACACCCGATGATGCGACACCAGCGTTCACCTCTGATCCGTCAATGACCCCAATCACATTGGGGCAGATCAATGCAAATGCAGCTAGTTTTTCAGATCT
>JAPKCP010000396.1 GCA_028822885.1 Yoonia sp.
CGAAGGTAAAACCATCAACGACTTTAAGCGGTGAAGATGAACTCGCGTCGCGAAAAGGCGACTGGAAATACGAGGCTCCGGCGGCAGAGGCGGAGGCGCCAACATCTGCGGTCGTTGAGGACGTTCCAGTGGCTACTGGCGAAGCTGATACCCAAGAGCCCGCAGACAAACCTGTCGCTGCTTCTTCCGATACCCCCGGCGAAATGCCTGAAATGCTGACGGCTGCCCGCGAGGGCGGCGCTGATGATCTTAAGCAGATCAAAGGCGTTGGTCCCAAGATGCAAACCATGCTCAATGAGATGGGCGTGTACCATTTTGATCAGGTCGCAGGCTGGTCCGCCGACGAAGTATCGTGGGTCGATCAAAACCTCAAAGGGTTCAAAGGCCGCGTAAGCCGTGACAATTGGGTTGAACAAGCAGCGACATTGGCCGCTGGCGGTGAAACCAAATTTTCCAAAAAAGTAGGGAAAGGCGGCGTTTACTAACGCTGTGATATAATGACACCCACGGGCAAAACATCTGAGGCAAAAGCAGGACAACGCGTCGCGTTGATTATGGCGGCAACGGGTGGTCTATGGGTGATCGCAACTGCACTAGGTCAGGAATACGACTGGTCCATCCGGGTCAGATCGTTTTTTGACCTTGCAGCGCTTGCCGGATTCGGGTTTGCGCTGTGGAATACCTATAAACTCTGGCGGGCACGCCAGACTGACAAAGGCTGAGACTGATGCTGAAAGACCAGGACCGCATTTTCACCAACATCTACGGGATGCACGATCGTACGCTTAAGGGCGCGCAAACTCGGGGACATTGGGACGGGACCGCTGCCATCATCAAAAAGGGCCGCGATTGGATCGTCGACGAAATGAAGGCCTCTGGCCTGCGGGGACGTGGTGGTGCGGGTTTCCCGACAGGTCTGAAATGGTCGTTTATGCCCAAGGAAAGCGACGGTCGCCCATCCTATCTGGTTGTGAACGCTGACGAATCAGAGCCGGGCACATGTAAAGACCGTGAGATCATGCGCCATGATCCACACACATTGATCGAGGGCTGCCTGATTGCGTCCTTTGCGATGCAAGCGAATACCTGCCATATATATATCCGTGGCGAATACATCCGCGAAAAAGAAGCCCTGCAAGCCGCGATTGATGAGGCATATGATGCAGGTCTTGTCGGTAAAAACGCTTGTGGCTCTGGCTGGGACTTCGATATTTTCCTGTCCCACGGCGCAGGTGCATACATTTGCGGCGAAGAAACTGCATTGCTCGAATCCCTTGAAGGTAAAAAGGGCATGCCGCGCATGAAGCCGCCGTTCCCGGCTGGCGCTGGCCTTTATGGCTGCCCAACAACGGTTAATAACGTCGAATCGATTGCGGTTGTTCCGACCATCCTGCGCCGTGGTGGTGCTTGGTTTGCGGGTATGGGTCGTCTGAATAATGCGGGCACTAAGTTGTTTGCAATCTCGGGTCACGTGAACAACCCGTGCGTCGTTGAAGAAGAAATGTCGATTTCGTTCGAAGAGCTGATCGAAAAGCATTGTGGTGGTATTCGTGGTGGCTGGGCAAACCTGCAGGCCGTGATCCCCGGTGGATCGTCCGTCCCATGTGTGCGCGGTGCGGACATGAAAGACGCGATCATGGACTTTGATTACCTGCGCAATGAGCTGGGATCGGGTCTAGGGACTGCTGCGGTGATCGTGATGGATAACTCCGTTGATATGATTAAAGCGATCTGGCGTTTGGCCAAATTCTATAAGCACGAAAGCTGTGGCCAATGTACGCCTTGTCGTGAAGGTACGGGTTGGATGATGCGCGTGATGGAACGTCTGGTCAAAGGCGAAGCTGATCCCGAAGAAATCGACATGCTGTGGGATGTGACCAAGCAGGTTGAAGGTCACACGATTTGCGCATTGGGTGACGCTGCTGCGTGGCCGATCCAAGGCTTGATCAAGAACTTTCGGCCTGAAATTGAAGATCGTATTCGGCAGAAACGCGGCGTTATCGCGGCTGAATAATGCGGAAATCTGCGGTTTCTGTTGATACTTGCGGTTGCGGCCTGTGTAGCCGCGGCCAGTGTCAATCCCACAAGGTGGCCCTATCGCCAAGGCAGCATTTCTGGCTCTTCTTGGCGTGCATTTTTTTGCCCAAACCCTTTTGGTGGGACAAATTGCAAGTTTATGTCCATCGCTTGGCTTTAACCAACGCCTTAACGAAGCTTCGGTCGCGCTATGCATTGGGGCCAAAAACCATAATTTGGTGCAGACAGCCAATAGCCGCGCCGTCGATCTGAAAATAGATGCCGTTACCCGTTCGCTACAAGC
>JAPKCP010000397.1 GCA_028822885.1 Yoonia sp.
GCAGAGCCGATCAGCTTCCACAGCGCAGGTACAACAACTGCGGCCAATGCCAGCTTCAGTGCGTCACCAATCAGGAACGGCGTGATGCCCCATGCCAGCGTCTGCTCCCAACCGGATGCAAATGTGTTCAACCAAAGCAAACCCGGAATATAGATCAGCGCGCTGCCAACGAGCATTGCAAGACCCATGGTCACAACACTGCGGTCCCAGCCCTTACGGGCCGCAATGCCTAGTGCAAAAGCTGCCAACAGATAACCAGCAAGATAGCCGCCAGTGCCGCCCATCATATAGATCAGGCCAAACTTTTCAGCAGAAGATCCTGCAAAAACATCAAAGCCCATGAGGCCAACCGCAAGATAACCCGCAATCGTCAGTGCCCCAAGGCGCGCGCCGTAGCCTGCACCAATCGTCAGCACGGCAAACGTGGTCATCGTCACAGGAACCGGGCTACCCGGAACAAAAAACTGCATTTTCGCAGTGAGCGCCAGAACAGCAACCCCAAGGATCACCATGACCGCCTGCTTAGCGCGGCGTATAGCGCCTTCGTTGTCTGCAAATGCCTCGATCAGGACTTTATCATTGAGTGCGAGTGCCATTGGCCTCTCCCCCGTTATTAAGTTGCGCGTTGCGAAGTTTATTGCCTGTCGATGCTGCACTTGCAAGATGTTTGCGCCGTCATGCCGGTGCGTAGCTTGAAACAGAAGCATAATTTTTGCGCGGTCCAACGACTTTCCACGTCGCAGTCCATATGGGCCAAGCCCGAAAATCATATGTCACGTTATAAAGGTCATCACCGCATAGATGGGTGGTGCCGGGCACCTGTCCGTTTGGGACGAAGCTGTGAAAAGGACTCCCGTCATCGAAAACAACACAGACGTCTTTTTCACCAAACTGCCACTCATATTTTCGTTCTGCCCGGAATACTGTGCCAGCGGCGCCAAACCGCATATCGCCAGTTTCATGATAACGAAGCGTTCCTCGCTCAGCCAAACTGAACATCGCAGTCCCTTGAAAATCACCCGTTTGACGCCCTTGGCGATCATCAATCGTGCGATGCAACGTCCAAAGCCCCTCAAACTCCTTAACTGTTCGCATCATGCGCCAAACCCATCTCATCCACCTACTTGAGCCTGCGGCCCTCCCGCTTTATGACGCCCCATAACGCTGTTGCCCATTCACAAAAGGCCCGATCCTCATGATCCCACGTTACTCTCGCCCTGAAATGACTGCCATCTGGTCACCTGAGACCAAGTTCCGCATCTGGTACGAGATCGAGGCCCACGCTTGTGACGCTCAAGCCGCCATCGGTGTGATCCCACAAGCGAACGCGGATGCGGTCTGGAAAGCCAAGGATGTTGAGTTTGATGTCGCCAAGATCGACGCAATTGAGGCTGTCACCAAACACGATGTTATCGCGTTTCTGACCCATCTTGCAGATATCATCGGCAACGAAGAAGCCCGCTTTGTCCACCAAGGCATGACGTCTTCTGACGTTCTGGACACCACGTTCAATGTCCAACTTGTCCGCGCATCTGATATTCTGATCGCGGATATGGAACGTGTTCTCGCTGCCCTCAAGGCCCGCGCGATGGAACACAAAGACACAATCCGTATCGGACGTTCGCACGGTATCCATGCAGAACCGACTACAATGGGTCTGACATTCGCCCGTTTCTATGCCGAAATGGATCGTGGTTTGACACGTCTGAAGACAGCACGTGACGAAATCTCAACCGGTGCTGTGTCTGGTGCTGTTGGTACATTCGCAAACATCGACCCATCCGTTGAAGAGTATGTCTGCGAAAAGATGGGCCTACGCCCTGAACCGATTTCAACCCAAGTCATCCCGCGCGACCGCCACGCGATGTTCTTTGCCACATTGGGTGTCATCGCGTCCTCAATGGAGAATATCGTCACTGAGGTCCGTCATATGCAGCGCACTGAGGTTCTTGAGGCTGAGGAGTTCTTTTCCCCGGGCCAAAAGGGATCGTCCGCGATGCCACATAAGCGCAATCCGATCCTGACCGAAAACTTGACAGGTTTGGCGCGTTTGGTCCGCATGTCTGTCACCCCTGCGATGGAAAACGTGACGCTGTGGCATGAGCGCGATATTTCGCATTCTTCTGTGGAACGCACGATTGGGCCAGACACGACCATCACACTAAACTTTGCGCTTAACCGTCTCGCGGGTATGATCGAAAAGCTTGTCATTTACCCAGAGAACATGCTGGCGAACATGAACAAATTCCGTGGTCTCATCATGTCGCAGCGCGTTCTGTTGGCCCTCACCCAAGCAGGTGTCAGCCGTGAGGACAG
>JAPKCP010000107.1 GCA_028822885.1 Yoonia sp.
AGGACCGTTTGATGTTGTTATCGTGGATGCGCCATGTAGCGGGAGCGGAACCTGGAGGCGAAACCCAGAAGCAAAATGGGCATTCACTATGGCTAAGTTGAACAATTTCAGTGGGTTACAGGCCGATGTTATTGCATCTGCGGCAGCGTACGTGAGGCCGGGTGGATCACTTTACTATATGACTTGCTCTGTGTTCACGGCTGAAAACGACAGCGTCGTCGACGGTTTCATCGCGCGTGACCTTACTTGGAGCAAGGGCGCAGTCTTAAGATTGGTACCAAGTGCTACATCAGATGGCTTCTATATGTGTCAACTCACTAAAACTGGGTAGGCGCATGCGAAGCTCTTTTCTGTTAACCTAGAGTTAAGCTTATTTGGGTACCCATTTAAGAGCTTATTTCGAGGGGCACTATAGTGAGGGCGATCGCAAAGCGACCATTGGGAATCGAAGGATTTTGGGTGCATGCGCTGCATCCGGCGCTGCTCGCGTTACCAGTACCATTTTTGGTAGCTGCTTCATTGATAGTTGAAGACCTAATACTGATACTCAGCGTCATTATTTCTGCGACTACGCTCGGAATTTTGGCGATGACAGGAACAATTGCGCGCCGCCGTGTTCATCTTCGTCAAAGATTGTTAAGTGAAGCAGTCCCGCTACTTGTCAGCAAAGACCTTAATCCTGCATTTTTAACTGATGCGGATGGCGTCATTGCGTATGCAAATGCTGCCGCAGATGAAAGATTTATTGCGACGTCTGATAATTCAATTGGCGCCCGGCTCGCGACTGTTATCGCTAACCCTGACGTTATTTTGTACCGCTTGCATACTCGTGCACTCGCAATGGCGTCTGCCCGCGAAGATATCGTCACACGCGAGGGGCAATACCGTTTGTCGGTCGCGCGTGTTGGGCCACTTATGTACTTGTGGCGCTTTGATGATCTTGTTGAAGCTAGTCAAAAAAGCGAACGGGTATCTGCATCTGTTTCCCTGCCGATGATGACGGTCGGGAAAAGCGGTGCAATACTCTTCCTGAATGATGCATTTCGGCGGCTACTAGAGCGGCGACCGCGGTCGATAACAGAAGTTTTTGGGCCTGGGCCAATCAAATCGGGCGACATGCATCGGATTAAAACAGTTGATGGGCCCGTGGATTATATCGTGGCAGAAGTTTTAGGTGGCCCCAGTCGTCGCGAAATTTATGCGCTTCCCGCACCGCCGTGCGCGATCAACAGGCGATCTGATGAAGGCTCCTCCCCCGGATGGAGCGCAATTGAGGAATTACCGGTCCCTCTGATGAAGATTTCTGGAAACGGGGATATCCTCGCTTCAAACCGTGAGGCCCGGATGTTGCTTGGCGTTCAAACAACAGATGGTCGGCGGATCATCGAACTGCTGGATGGTCTTGGGCGTCCAGTTGGCGACTGGATCAAAGAGGTTTTTGAGAGCAGAGTTGGACAAGCGTCGCAATTTTTGCAGGGCAAAGCAGAGCGGCAAGACACGGTCGTTCAGGTAACGCTGAATGTTGCAGGTGAAGGTGATGACAGTCATCTGATTGCAGTTATGAATGATGTCACGGAGTTGAAAACCCTTGAAGCTCAGTTTGTCCAAAGCCAAAAGATGCATGCTATTGGCCAGCTTGCAGGCGGTGTTGCACACGATTTCAACAATCTTTTAACGGCGATATCAGGGCATTGCGACTTGCTGTTGCTGCGACATGATCAAGGTGATCAGAACTATAGCGATCTGATGCAAATCCACCAAAACGCCAATCGCGCGGCGAGCCTCGTCGGGCAACTTTTGGCGTTTTCACGCAAACAAAACCTGCAGCCAGAAGTTGTTGATTTGCGCGATACACTGTCAGATTTGACCCATCTGTTGAACCGTTTGGTCGGTGAAAAAGTGACACTGACGCTAAACCATGATCCAAATCTTTCAACAATTAAAGCCGACAAACGACAACTTGAGCAGGTTCTTATGAACCTTGTTGTCAATGCACGTGACGCAATGCCTGATGGTGGTTCAATTCAGGTCGTCACTGAAAACCTTGTCCTCGTTAATGAAATCGAACGTGACCGTGCATTTGTCCCTGCAGGTGAATATGTCGTCGTAAAAGTGATTGATGAAGGCGAGGGGATTCCACCTGAAGTAATATCAAAGATATTCGTACCGTTTTACACTACAAAGCAATTAGGCGAAGGCACCGGCCTCGGCCTTTCAACGGCATATGGTATCGTAAAACAGACTGGTGGCTATATCTTTGCGGACAGCGAAGTTGGGCGCGGAACACAATTTTCACTGCTCTTCCCGCACCATGATGTCCCTATCATCGAAGTTGTCCACCAAGAACTACCTGTTGTTGCGCCACTAACCTTCACGTCAGACGGTGTTGTCTTGCTGGTCGAGGACGAGGCTCCTGTGCGCGCCTTTGCATCGCGCGCCTTGCGATTGCGGGGTTACACCGTGCTTGAGGCGGACTGTGCAGAGTCTGCATTGCAGCTCTTGTCTGACCCTGAATTGAATGTCGATATCTTTGTTACAGATGTGATTATGCCCGGCATGGACGGTCCAACATGGGTGCGTGAGGCTCTTTGTGATCGGCCAGATACTAAGGTTGTCTTTGTGTCTGGCTATGCTGAAGACGCGTTTGCCGACGACAAGTCTAAAATTGCCAATTCTGTATTCCTGCCAAAGCCATTTTCACTGAACGATCTAACAAATACGGTCCACGGTCAGCTAAACTAGTCCAATTTGATTTGCGAAAGGTATGCTGCACACCCAGTGAGGGCTGCATAGTCGTCAGTTACGACCGAGATCGGGAAGCTTTTCATGAATTCTTGAAAGCGACCTTTGTCGCAAAACGCCTCTTCGAAATCAACAGATGCAAGATATGGCGCAAGTGCCCGAGAAACGCCGCCAACCAAGAAAATACCCCCAAATGGTAGAATAGTCAGGGCAAGGTTGCCACAAACTGATCCTAACATGCGCACACAAATTGCAACGGTCTCTGTCGCTTTTGCATCCCCTTGCGAACAAGCTGCCATGATTTCATTTGCCTTAAGTCGCTCTTCGGTTCCACTTTGCGAGGTGACAAACGCATAGATGTTTTCAATCCCACGCCCAGACAATACATCTTCAATTGAGGGGAAGTTATGCGTTTTGCCGACAAAATTACTTAGTTCTACGTCCTGTGGTGTACGTGTGGGGAGCGTGGGGTGACCACTTTCTGATGCTGGGACAATTCGACCACCGGGGGTTTCAAAAACCGGTGCTGCGTTGAACCCGGTGCCAACGCCAACAACAAGCTTAGCAGCACTTTCGTGCGTAGCTTCACCGACCAAAATACTATTAAGATTACTCTCTGCGATATGACCAACCGCGTACCCTTGCGCTTGAAGATCGTTCAGAATTGCAACAGTTTCTGCCTTAGTGACATCTGCAATCGTGGCTTCATCCATCGCCCAATCAAGGTTCGTCATTGTCGCCTTGCCATTCTGCACGGGCCCGGCAACAGCAACACAAGCGGCAATCGCATCTACATTTCCTTGATCAACAAGATATTGTCGCAACACCGGTTCTAACCCTGTGTAATCAGTGTTTGCATAGCGCCGTATCGTGCTTTGAATAACTTTAGGACCATCGGCAAGTGCGACACGCGTGTTGGTTCCACCTATATCAGCGACGAGCGCAAACTGGTTTTTGGCATCTGTCATTTTTGGTCTCACCGATTGGTACGCAAAGCCGCAGCAAGCGCGTAATATGAAGCTTTTGGCGTCCGAACTTGCGTCTGGAAGTCCACATGGACGATACCAAAACGCTTGTCATAACCAAAGGCCCATTCGTAGTTATCAAGTAGGGACCAATAGAAAAACCCACACACATTTGCCCCATTTGCGATAGCTGCTTTTGCCGCCATGACATGGTCGTTCACAAATTTCTCTCGGACTGTGTCATCGACTGCACCATCCACAAGAACGTCATCCCAAGCCATGCCGTTTTCAGTCACATAAAGCGGTGTGTTACCGACGTAGTCCTTGGACATGCGGGTCAAAAGTGCGGTCAGACCCTTAGGATAAATCGCCCAATCCATGCCTGTTTTTGGCAATGGGTCGTCAATTGATTTGACACCGGGCCACGCCGCACCTTGATCCTTGGTCATCAGATGACGTGTATAGTAATTGACGCCAAGCCAGTCGATGGGCTGGCTGATCAGCGCCATATCGTCCTCCCAACGCTTTGGCATGTGGCCCTCAAGACCCTTCAGGACAACGTCGGGGTAGGTGCCTTTGCTGATGGCCTCAATAAACCAGCGATTGGAAATTCCGTCCTTCAGGTCTACAGCAGCGGCAGATTCTGGCGTATCATCAGCTGGTTGTGTGTAATCAAAGTTAAGAACGATCCCACAATTCTTTTGGCCCCGCGCCCGCAAACGCGCCATCGCTTCGCCATGTGCAAGGTTCACGTGATGCATCGCCCGCGCTGTTGCGCGAATGTCCCGTTGACCCGGTGCATGGTGGCCTAGGAAGTGAGAAAGATACGACACACACCACGGCTCGTTTAGCGTTGCAACCGCTTCAATGCGATCACCGAGACGGTCCATGATCACGTCTGTGAAATCGCCAAACCACTTTGCGACATCGCGGTTTGTCCATCCACCCAGGTCGGCAAGTGCTGATGGCATTTCCCAGTGGTAAAGCGTTTGATAAGGTTTCAGACCGCGTGCCAGCATCGCATCAACTAACCGATCGTAGTAATCAAGACCTTCTTGATTAACTGGGCCGCGACCTTCGGGCATTACGCGTGCCCAGCTTGTTGAAAACCGATAAGCGTCCATATTTGCGTCTTTCAGAAGATCGAGATCCTCTTCGAAACGGTGATAATGATCGCATGCAATCGCACCATTGTGACCTTTGAAAACGTTATCAGAAGTGGCGGCAAAGGTGTCCCAATGCGTTGATCCCGCACCACCAAATGAGTGTCCCTCAATCTGGTAGGCCGCTGTCGCTGCCCCAAAGACAAAATTTTCGGGAAAGTCTGCGCGTGAAAATTCCATTAACTGATCCTTGGTCGACTTTCGGACGATTTTGCGTGGGTGTCGACAACGTAAACGTTTACATAAGCTATCAACCTCAGAATGCCTAGACGCAAGTTCGGGCTATTTCGCAGGACACTTGCCTCTTTTCCCAGAGTATGACTGCATGGCACAAAACATCAGTGAGGTATCAGATGGACGTCCCAATAAATGAACTTTTGGCTGCGATGAAGTCAGGCAAAACCCAGTTTGGTGTTTGGCTGAACACCGGCTCGCATATCGTTGCTGAATTGGCGGGGCATAGCGGATTTGATTGGTGCTTGGTCGACGGTGAACACGGTCCACAGACTTTATCCGAAATGGTTCCGCAACTTCAGGCGCTTGCGTCGACGCCTACCCACGCTGTTGTGCGCGTCCCCGATGCACAAGCTTGGATGATCAAACAGGTCTTGGATATTGGCGCACAGACTGTGCTTGTCCCGATGGTCGATACTGGGGAGCAGGCAGCAGAAATGGGTCGGGCGATGCGCTATCCGCCGCTTGGCAACAGGGGGATGGGAGCAGCGATTGCACGTGCTTCGTCTTTCGGTGCCATGGCTGATTATGTGCGCGAGGCTGGGGACCAGATTTGTCTGCTGGTGCAAGCTGAGAGCGCGGCTGCCCTTGAAAATATTGATGAGATTGCAAACGCGCAGGGTGTCGATGGCGTTTTCATCGGCCCTGCGGATTTGTCCGCTGATATGGGCTACCCTGGGAATGCCGATCATCCTGATGTGCTTGCGGCTATCGATCATATGATTGACCGAATTCACGCAGCAGGTAAGATTTCAGGCATTCTAACTTTTGCGCCGGACAGAAGCCGTTATTATGCGGATCGTGGCGTCGGTTTTGTCGGCATTGGGGCTGATGTTGCGATTTTTGGACGCGCATTAAGGGCGACAGTAGATGCTGTCCGCTAGAAGTCAAAATCAGCATTAAAGTCTTCGGGAAGGGCGGTTGGCGCAGGCGCGCACGCCGCCAATGCAAAAAGGCCAAGGGCAAAGAACAAACGCAACATAGATATTTCCTTTAACGCGACAGGATTAATTCACCATCAGTGATCGAAATTCTGTCGTAAAGTCTAAGATATGTCATGCCAAGGAGTGATTTATCCATTTGCCCACCATTCACGGTCGCCCGAAGACCTGTGTCATTATACGGGCCGACACTGACCGTATCTAACTGTACGGCGGCGGTCCGGACTTGTCCGTTGGCGGTGTTTGCGACGCCAAGATAACGCAAGTCGGCAGGCTCAAAGCCAACTCGTTGAGCATCCGCTTGGGATAGAACAACTTGCGAAGCGCCGGTATCAACAACAAAATCAACAGGCGTTCCGTTGATTTTGAGGGTCATGTAATAATGGCCATCACTACCGCGTGGTATGACGATTTCTGAACCCGCTACGCTTTGACGTGAGGATACATCGCGACTGATGTCGCCCCAAAGGCCGACTGCTGCGATCACACCCACAAAGATCATGCCCCAGATCGCCCCTTGTTGGGCAAGTTTGCCGAGGTTATCTTTGTTGGCGAAAATATAAGAACCACCGATGGCCGCTGCGAGAAGGCCAAGGTAGGTGAGTTGCATGATTTGATCTGTGTTCATCTGGTAGATATAGGCGTTATGCCCCGATCCCAAAAGACTGTGTGATGCCGTCGAGGATAAATTGTACGGCCAAAGCGGCCAAAAGCATACCAAGCAGGCGGGTCACAATGTTCAACCCAGTCTTACCCAACGCCCGTTCGACGATGTTTGAGGCAAGTAAGAACCCGAGTAAACAAAGTAACACAGCCGCTGCGACACCAGCGATGGCTGCAAAATCTGCAGCACCCTCGGCTTGTCCCGCCAACAGAATAAGGGTCGTGATTGCACCCGGGCCAACAATAAGTGGCATCGCCAGTGGAAAGACCGATGGGTCCTCTTGGTGGTCAATAGCACCTTCGGTCGCTGTGCCTTCGCGCCGGGACTGGCGTTTTTGAAACAGCATTTCGAGAGCCGTTATGAAAAGAAGAATACCGCCCGCAATGCGGAAGGCGGACATAGAAATACCGATGAAGCCAAGTAGTGCTTCGCCGATCAAGATGAATGCGAGCATCAAAACGAATGCGATGATGATCGATCGAAGCGCAATCGTGCGCCGTTGCGCGACAGTCATGCCTTGGGTTAGCGCCAAGAACAATGGCGTCATACCCGGTGGGTCTATGATCACAAAAAGTGTTGTGAACGCAGCGATGAGGGCAGCTAGATCAGTCATTTTGTGCTCTTTGAAAGTGCGGTAGCGCACCGTACGGGGATTTCGAGAGACCCAAAGACACTAGGGCTTTGCGCTATGATTTCTGGGCTTTTTCAAGATTTTCGAGTGATTGCATCCACATGGCTTCAGACCGCTCAAGCCCGTTCATGACTTCGGCGTATTTTTTGTTCCAAGTCTCAAGTTCACCTTTGCGTCCATCTTCATAAAGAACTGGATCGGCAAGTTTTTTGGCCAGCTTGTCACGCATATCGTTGATTTTTTTGACACGCTCTTCGGATTTACGCACCTCGGCTTTAAGGGCCAGCAGTTCGTCGCGTGTGACGACCTTTGCTTTCGGCTTTTGCTTTTCTTCTGCTTTTGCCTTTTCGGGCGTGATGAGCATCCGGCGATAGGTTTCCAAGTCTTCATCGTAGGTGGTCACGTGGCCATCTTTGACCAGCCAAAGCCGGTCGGCAACCATGGATAACAAGTGCATGTCGTGGCTGACAAGAATTACGGCACCAGTGTAGGCGGTCAGCGCATCAACCAATGCTTCACGCGATTCGATGTCGAGGTGGTTTGTCGGCTCATCGAGAATCAACAGGTGCGGGGCAGGTAGGGTGGCAAGCAGCAACGACAGGCGTGCCTTTTGACCACCAGACAAGCGACCAACTTCAGTATCTGCTTGATCAGCGCCAAGACCAAAACCCGCGAGGCGGGCACGCAAACGCGCCTGACCTTCGACTGCCCGCTCACGCATGAGGTGCTGGAGCGGCGTTTCGTCGATATACAACTCGTCCACTTGGTGCTGTGCAAAGAAGCCGATGCGCAGTTTATTGGATGACTGCATAGTGCCACGCGCCACTTCAAGACGTCCCGACAACATCTTGGAAAGCGTCGACTTGCCTTCACCGTTGCGGCCCAAAAGGGCAATGCGATCGTCTTGGTCGATGCGCAGATTCAGATCATGCAGAACGATCGTGTTGCCGTAGCCAACTGCCGCAGACTCGGTCGCGATGATGGGTGGTGACAGTTCTTCGGGCTTGGGGAAAGTAAACACTGTCCGGGCAACATCTTCTGGTGCGCGGATGGTTTCCATTTTTTCGAGCGCTTTGACGCGGGACTGTGCCTGCTTGGCCTTGGAGGCCTTAGCTTTGAACCGGTCCACAAAGGCTTGCAGGTGCTCGCGCTTCGCGTCCTGCTTTTTCGCAGCAGAGGCCAAAAGTGCGCGCTTTTCAGCACGTTGCTTGGCGAACATATCGTATGTGCCAGTGTAGTAAATCAGACCCTTGTCTTCGAGATGCAGAATGCCGCCCACAGAGCGGTTCAGCAGTTCGCGGTCGTGGGACACGATCAGAACGGTATGCGGGTACTTAACGAGGTAGGCCTCGAGCCAAAGCGCCCCTTCAAGGTCGAGGTAGTTTGTCGGCTCATCGAGCAGCAACAAATCTGGCTCTGAGAACAGAACGGCAGCCAAAGCCACACGCATCCGCCAGCCACCAGAAAACGCAGAGCAGGGTTGGCGTTGTTCGTCGTCTTTAAACCCGAGACCTTTCAGAATTGATGATGCACGGCCTTCAGCAGACCATGCGTTGATGTCGGCAAGGCGGGTTTGAATGTCGGCAATGCGGGTGGGGTCCGTGGCTGTTTCGGCTTCAGCCAACAAGGTTTCGCGTTCGGTGTCTGCCCGCAAGACAGTGTTGATCAGTGAGACCTCGTTGCCTGGAACTTCCTGTGACACGCCGCCAATTTTCCAACCCTTTGGAATATCCACGGACCCGGTATCAAGGACCATCTCGCCCCGAATAATCCGGAACAATGTCGTCTTGCCAGAGCCGTTGCGCCCCACAAGGCCGACCTTGTGACCCGTCGGGATCGTGACTGTTGCGTTTTCAACTAGCGTACGGCCAGAAACGGAATATGTAATGTCTGATATCTTTAGCATGGCTGTGCTTTGCCTGAGTAAATAGGGCGCGTCAATCGCCGCTTTTCAAGGGGTGCACCTCATGTTACTGCCCGGCCAGAAATTCATCGCGGGATTTGCCCGCATAGACCAAAAGAGGCCCGACATGGCAATTCAACGTACATTCTCAATCATCAAGCCAGACGCAACAAAGCGTAACCTGACAGGCAAGATCGCTGCCAAGTTCGAAGATGCAGGCCTGCGTATTGTCGCATCCAAGCGTATCCACATGACATTGGCGCAAGCGCAGCAGTTCTATGGCGTCCACGCTGAGCGTCCGTTCTTTGGCGAGCTGTGTGAATTCATGATCTCTGAGCCAATCGTTGTTCAGGTTCTTGAAGGCGAAGACGCAATCGCGAAAAACCGCGAAGTAATGGGTGCAACGAACCCAGCAGACGCGGCTGATGGCACAATCCGTAAGGACTTTGCACTGTCCATCGGTGAAAACTCTGTTCACGGCTCCGACGCACCAGAAACAGCAGCAGAAGAAATCGCATTCTTCTTCTCCGGTCTTGAACTGGTCGGCTAAGTTTAAGCACTAATTTATGGAAAAGGGCGCCCAATGTGGCGCCTTTTTTTATGTCTACTCAGGCTGGGCAGTGTGAGGATGTATACAGCGTTGATAGATCTGGGGATGTAGAGCATCAGCGTTAATTACGACGTTCAGCCCAAATGCACTGCGTAGACCAACAGTCAGGAACACCCGAAGTGGTGGGATGATTGTGATGATGAACAATCCATTCCAATACACCTAAATTGCCCATCCGTTTGTTGGTAGATGATTGCCGCTAGCGCTGTTCCATAGGTTCAAATTGATTTTTAGTGCGGCGCAATTTTGTTGACTTTCTCGGTAAGGAACATCGAAAATTTTACACTTGGTTGGGATTGAGCCGATAACAATGTCCAATATCGTGTTGGTAACATACAAACTAACGTCCCTGCTGACGCGCTAATCCGATAGGCACCGCGGATCATCCAGCTGCATCTTAGCCAAGCCGCAAACCTGTTGCGTATTC
>JAPKCP010000398.1 GCA_028822885.1 Yoonia sp.
TAGTTTGAACTGCACATGTTTGTGAAACGTTTCCAGAACCGTGTCATGGACATTCGTTGTAAACTGCCCCGCCAAATTGATTGCGTTTTACATCCAGTCCCTCCTGGGCGCACATGAGGTGTTTACAAGAGCAGGGTGTGTGCGCCGAGAGAACTATTTATCATTACCGAAAAGTAGCAATGTGAGTTTCCAATGATAACGAATACCACCACCCGCTACGGGCTTGTCGCCCGCTTTTTTCACTGGACGATTGCGATCCTTATTTTGGTGGACATAGCACTAGGATTGCTTGGAAAATTCACGCCACGCTCCGGTGATACGGTGGCGTTCCTTCAAGTGCTGTATTCGGCCCATAAGACAATCGGCGTCACGGTCCTTTCTCTTGCGGTGTTGCGCGTGATTTGGGCGATCTCGCAACCGCGACCTGTGCCACTTCATCCCGAACGCCGCGTTGAAACGTTCGCCGCAGAGACAGCGCATTGGGTGTTGTATGCGGCCATTTTTGTGTTGCCAATTTCGGGCTGGGTAATGCACTCAGCCGAAGTGGGTTTTGCGTCTATTTGGTGGCCGTTTGCCCAAAATTTACCGTTCATTCCCAAATCTGAAAGCCTGGCGATCACAGCCGCCAACGTTCACTGGATTTCGGGAATCATTTTGGCAGTAACAATTTCTGCACACATCAGCGGTGCGCTCAAACACGCTGTCTTAGATCGTGACGGGACGTTGGCGCGCATGTGGAGCGGGCGTGATGTTGGCAATGGATCAGCGACGCACACCAATAAAAGCACAGCTTTACTGACCGCATTTGCGATCTGGGTGTTTGCAATTGGTGGGGCAGTGACCGTTTTTGCACCAACCCACTACGATGCTGCAACGTCACAATTGCCCGCGCCACAGACCGCCGGCTGGGTAGTACAAAATGGTAATTTATCTATCACCATCACGCAAATTGGGGCGCAGGTCATGGGCGGCTTTGCAAGCTGGCAAGCAACCATCGATTATGATCCGGAAACTGGCACCGGCAGTGTTAACGTGGTTATCGACGCAACATCCCTCACTCTGGGGTCTGTATCAGATCAAGCCAAAGGCTCTGAATTTTTTGATGTCACTAGCCACGCACAAGCTGTCTTCGAGGGGGAGATCATGCAGATCAATGGGTCCAAACATACCGCTACGGGTACGCTGACGTTGGTCGAGCAAACCGTTCCTGTGACACTTGATTTTGATCTCTACGTCACGGAAGGCATCGCGACCGTTTCGGGCGGCACACTGTTGGATCGCCGTGATTTCGGTATGGGAGCAGCCTACCAAGACGAAAGCTCTGTAGGGTTCTCGGTGGATGTCTTGATTGAACTCACCGCTACACGGCCAGAGTAGAACTAACATCGTTAAAAAGGTCACCAGATTGCTCTAATGACCTTTAACATATTGAATTTATGAGTAATTATTCAGCAGGAACCATTGCTTCGATAGAGATGTTGATCGCAATTTCATCACCAACGAAGGGCGCAAATTGGCCCATGTCGAAATCAGAGCGCAGCAACGTTGTCGTAGCGTCGAAACCGGCCCATGGCAGGTTTGCCATTGGATGAACTGCCAACTGATTCATCGTCGCGTCAAGCACGACAGACTTTGTGTTGCCGTTCATGGTCAGATCGCCAGTGATCATGCCGGTGTTGTCGCCAGTCACTTCGATCGCGGTTGATGTGAATGTCACCAATGGATTCGCGTCAGCGCCGAAAAAATCTTCTGAAAGGAAATGACCTTCGCGCGCGGGCCAGCCTGTGATGAGGCTTTGCGCAGGGAAAGACACTTCAACACTCGATGCCGATGGATTTTCTGCGTCCAGTTCGATGGTGCCCTCAAAGCCTGAGAACATGCCCGTCGTGGTTGAAAAGCCCAAGTGGTTGTAGCTGAAGACGATCTGGCTGTGCGATGCGTCAAGCATGTAGGTCACTGGCTCGGCCTGTGCTGCACTCGCGAGCGTTAAGCCCATCGCCGCCGTGAGAAGAAAGTTTTTCATTTTGATCTCTTTTCTGGGATTTAATTTGGTTGTCTAGTTGCCAGACCGGGCTAACGAATTCACATAATAGCGCAATTCACCACCGTCGAACATTTATTGTGCAAAAGTGAACAGCCTTTCGTGCGATTTTGATCAGGTTCAGAACACCCGATTTCGCTTCAAATGAGAAGGCACGTTGGCGAAATTGCTAAGGCGACCACCACACGGCCATCCATACTGACAAAAAACTTCATTGTACGTTCTGACAGGTATGCAGTTTGCATACTTGCTTTTCATGCAGTTTAAAGTTG
>JAPKCP010000108.1 GCA_028822885.1 Yoonia sp.
TGGTGCACCCAACAGGATTCGAACCTGTGACCTCTGCCTTCGGAGGGCAGCGCTCTATCCAGCTGAGCTATGGGTGCAACTGTTGCGTCTATAACGCCGAGAGATACGGCTCGCAACGCCAAAAGCTTTACTCAAGAAAACAGATCATGACACAGAACCAATGCGTCAACCAAAGCGTCAACATCCTCGGTTGTGTTGTACATGCCCATCGAGGCCCGGCAGGTCGCAGTCACACCCATATGTTCCATCAGCGGCATCGCACAGTGGCTCCCTGCCCGCACGGCAACGCCCTTTTTGTCCAAGACCGTTGAGATGTCGTGCGCGTGGGCCGCGCCATCCAAGGTGAACGAGAATATCGCACCCTTGGTGTCGGACGTGCCTTGAATCTGAAGCCAGTTCAAACCGCCGAGCTTCTCATTTGTATAGTCACGCAAGAGACGTTCGTGCGCTGCGATATTAGCCAGACCAACGCCCGTCATATAATCAAGCGCCACGCCCAGTCCGATTGTAGCGACAATGCCGGGTGTGCCCGCCTCAAACTTCATTGGGGCATCATTATAGTCAACACCGTCACGGCGCACATCTTTGATCATGTCGCCACCACCAAGGAACGGCCGCATCTCTGCCATCCGCTCTTTAGAGACATAGATACCGCCTGATCCCGAAGGACCGTAAAGTTTATGGCCAGTGATCGCGTAAAAATCTGCACCAATATCTTGGACATCAACAACACCGTGACAGGCAGCTTGTGAACCATCAACAAGCACTGGCACACCTTTGGCATGGGCGCCCGCGCAGATGGCTTTGACGTCCACAACAGTCCCCAAAACGTTGGACATATGGGTGACAGCGACTAATTTCGTCTTAGGACCGATTGCATCAATCACCGCTTGCGGGTCAAGATCGCCCTTAGCATCCACATCAACCCACTTGATCACAACGCCCTGACGTTCCCGCAAAAAATGCCACGGAACGATATTGGCATGATGTTCCATGATCGACAGCACGATCTCATCACCTGCCTCAAAGCGGGGCATGGCCCAACCATAAGCGACCATATTGATCCCTTCAGTTGTGCCAGAATTGAAAATGATCTGATCTTCCGAAGGGGCATTTAGGAAGGTCGCGATCTTACCACGAACACCTTCGTACTTATCTGTGGCAAGGTTGCTCAGATAATGCAGGCCGCGGTGAACATTTGCATATTCCTCGGCGTATCCCTTTGTGATTGCATCAATGACAACTTGCGGCTTTTGCGCGGACGCCCCGTTATCAAGATAAACCAGCGGTTTACCATTCACTTCGCGCGACAAAATTGGAAAATCCGACCTGATGGCGTTAATATCGTATGTCATACTGGAGCTCCGATTATGGCGGCACCGCCGACCATCAAAAGAATAAAGGCCAAGCCAAAGACAAAGCCTACGATTGATAAAGCAAACAACCCAAATGCCTTACCCAAACTATCAAATCCGTGCAGCACGTTTAAGAAGTGTATTAAGCACCAAAGCTGCAGTCCAAACCCAACAAGGCTAATGATTGCCGCAACGCTCGGGGTGACAACAACGGCAATCAGTTGAACAACAACAAGGACCAAAACGATGGTCTGAAACCACGTCATGATCAGCAATGTGCTGCCAAAACTGCCGCTCCCCCCCATTACACGTCCGCCATAAAACAGAACGCAAATGAAGATCGCCGTCATCCCACCTAGAAACACGGTATCGATAAACGGATTGCCACCAACGTTCGACAGCATCTCAGGGCGACCCGGGATCAAACGTTCAATTGAAATGGCCATGACAGACAGGATCGTAACGATCGCCAACCCAAGCCATCCAACAAGTTGCGGTAGCCGTAACTGAACGATCTGACCCGCCACGCCAGCGGGATCTCGAAAGGTCTGCCCAACAAACTTTATCAAATCGCTGAAATCAAAGCGCATGAGTCTCACCTTCTGCAACACGCAAACACTGTGACCAAATCGCGATGAACGAAATGACCCAAACACCACCAACCAGATTAGCCGCAGACCCCGGACCGATCAGACCGACCGTCAAACCATGCAATAACAGAACCGGGGTCGTTGTCAAAAGTGACCAAAACAACGCGAGCCTTGCCGCGTAATGCGTTCCTTTGGAACGGAAAATCTTTGCAACAAGGTGGCTGACCGCCGCAATCGCATAAAGCCCCAATGGCCACACGATCAACATTGAGAAAAAGGCGATTCCTGCGTTCATCTGAAAGTCTGATGCACCGTCAGGTCCATACAGTTCAAACTGTTCAGCACGCTTCAGACGCGGCCATTGGGCCACATACAGGATCAAACAAGCGGCCATCACATATGCGATCGCCCTGTCTTCACGCTGTCCGTGACCCAATAGTTCTCTCATCACAACTCGCGGACTGCGCCACGTGCGAACAATGTCGGTTGTGACTGCCATCAACCGTGCCGTGCCAACCAGCCGTCAAGCCGGTCACGAAGTTCATCAGCAAGGGCATCATCCGCAATTTCATCCAATGCCTCAGCCAAGAAGGCCAGCGTCAGTAAATTGGTCGCTTCTTTATGTGAAATACCGCGTGATTGCATATAAAACAGGGCTGTTTCATCAATTGCACCCGATGTGGACCCATGTGAACAGGCTACATCATCAGCGTAGATTTCTAGCTCTGGCTTTGCCAAAAACTGGCTATCACCATCAAGCAACAACGATTGACTGATCTGATAACCGTCCGTCTTTTGCGCACCAGCCTTCACAAGGATTTTGCCTTGGAAAACCCCAGTCGCACCGTTGCGTAGCACCTTTTTAAACACCTGACGGCTTTCACCATTCAAAGCGTCATGGGTGATGAAAACCGTGTCATCTTGATGAACACCTTTGCCATCACCAATACAAACACCACCAACGTGAACGGCCGCATCATCACCGATGATATCAGCCACAAATTCATTGCGTGTCATTTTGCCATTCATCGTTAGCGTGAAGGACTTAAGCGTTGCATGTGCACCGATGCGGGCAAACAAATGCGTCGCAACGGACCGGTCGTGCGCTCGGCCCTGTGGACGGACATGGTGCAATGTCGCCCCATCAGCCACATCGACCTCAAGCACCACATTGCTGCGCGCACCCGGCGTGCCGGTCTCAAGCAGTGTGAGTTCCGTACCAGAGTCCAGTTTGATCACGTGATGCAACGCGACATCTGACGCTTCAGACGATTGGAGATAGGAAATATGCAGTGGTTTATCAGGCGTACCTGTCACATGCACACAAACACCATCCGACGCGAAGGCAGTGTTCATGACTGCCAAAGGACGGTCCACCGGGGTTTGACCATCGGTTTCAAGCTTACCATAAAGTCCCTGCGCCCAATGCACATCAACCGCTTGGGCATCCATAAGACGTGTGATTTCGACGCCTGAAAGAGTCAGATCGTCCGACGCATCAGCGTCAAACACGCCATCAACAAAAACCAAGCGCACTTTATCAGTGTCCATGAAGATTGGCGTCTCTGTGCGCAAAGCCTCGCTAGGCGGGACATCTGTAGCGATTAACAATGCAGGGTCAGTGTAACGCCAGTATTCATCGCGCTTGTGCGGCAGGCCCATTGCGATCAATCGGTTCAGCGCATCTTCGCGCGCAGTCGTTGCCCACGCGCCGCACGCAGGCATCGTCATGCCAATAAGTCGGTCTTTGGTCATCTCTATTTTCAACTGAGGCAAAGCCATTAGGCCACCTCTGCCAAAATATCGGCATAACCGTTGTTTTCGACTTCCAATGCCAACTCTGGCCCGCCTGATTTTATGATCCGGCCATCGGACATGATGTGCACAACATCCGGTTTGATGTGATCCAGCAGACGCTGGTAGTGGGTGATCACAAGGAACGAACGGCCTTCAGAGCGCAGTGCATTTACGCCTTCGGCAACCAATTTCATCGCGTCAACGTCAAGACCCGAATCAGTTTCGTCCAACACACACATTTTAGGTGCAAGCATCGCCATTTGAAGGATCTCGTTGCGCTTCTTTTCGCCACCAGAGAAGCCGACATTGACCGGACGCTTTAACATTTCAGCATCTATTTTTAATTCTTTCGCCTTTGCGCGCACCTCTTTGAGGAAGTCACCAGCTGACATTTCCTCTTCGCCGCGCGACTTACGCTGTGCGTTCACAGCTGTGCGCAGAAACGTCATATTGCCAACCCCGGGAATCTCAACAGGATATTGGAACGCAAGAAATAAACCAGCGGCGGCACGATCTTCTGGTTCCATGTCCAGCAGGTCATTATCCTCAAGGGCAGCAGACCCTTCGGTAACTTCGTACCCGGCTTTACCCGACAGAACATAGGATAGAGTTGATTTGCCAGAGCCATTTGGCCCCATAACCGCATGAACTTCACCAGACCCAATCTTAAGATCGACGCCCTTGAGGATTTGCTTATCCTCTTCTTCAAGTTTGACGTGCAGGTTTTTGATCTCAAGCATAATTTTCTCCTTGGGGGACGCAGCTGCGTCGAACGTAGAAAGGCCGCGTCGGGGAAAAACCCTGCGCGACGTTGATTGGTAATGACGGCTGATTGCCGTCAGAAACTAGATTGTAAAACTGTTGCCCGCGATGTTCAGCGACATCGGGTCGGTCGCGGCAAGGATTTGATCCACGAAATCCTGTGAAAACACGAATGCGAACTGATCCGGTGCGATCCAGACGGCGTTGTGCATCGTCATTGCCGCCAACACAGCACCCGCCATGTGCGACACGAGATGTTTGAACGTCTTTTGACGCACAAAACCGCCTATTGTGAAGGCCATCACGCCCGACATTGCCAGCTCCACCGCCAGCGCGTTGGGCACGCTTGGGTTGATGTCGAGGAAGACGATTTGTAGATACCGAGCAACAATGAGGCACAAGGCGCCCAAGATCACTGCCGTTATCATGCTGGTTACCGTCGCAGGCGGCGTCTTGCCGTTGGCTAAGATTTGATCGCGACCAACCCGCTTGGGTATTTTCATTCCAGTTTCCGCATCCAAATAATACGTATTCTTTGGATCGGTAATGTTCTTCACACGAGCCTGAAAGATTGCAGCTTGATCTTGAGTCGCCATGATACGTCGCACCTGTCCCGTTTCGCCCCACAGCCTGATTTACAGGCAAAGTGAGGTCAAAACGGGGCGTGCCCGTGGCCGGGTTGCGGCCATATGTCGGAATTGCGACGGTCATAACTTATCCAACGGACCCTTCGAGGCTGATCGCGACAAGCGCTTGTGCTTCCATCGCGAATTCCATTGGCAAGGCTTGCAGCACTTCTTTACAGAAGCCGTTCACAACCAAGGCAACTGCCTCTTCTTCGTCCATGCCGCGTGATCGGCAATAGAACAATTGATCATCATCGACTTTGGAGGTCGTCGCCTCGTGCTCAACCCGAGATGAGTTATTCTTCACCTCGATATAAGGCACAGTATGCGCGCCACACTTGTCGCCAATAAGCAGTGAATCACACTGGGTATAGTTCCGGCTATCCGTGGCCTTTGGGTGCATAGACACCAACCCGCGATAGGTGTTTTGGGCTACGCCCGCACTGATGCCTTTGGAGACAATCCGCGACTTAGTGTTTTTACCAAGGTGGATCATCTTCGTACCCGTGTCGGCCTGCTGATGGTTGTTGGCGATCGCGATGGAGTAGAACTCACCTTGGCTTTCGTTACCGCGCAGGATGCAGGACGGATATTTCCACGTCACAGCGGACCCAGTTTCGACCTGTGTCCACATCACCTTGGCTCTGTCGCCCCGGCAATCAGCGCGTTTCGTCACAAAGTTATAGATGCCACCCACACCGTTTTCATCACCGGGATACCAGTTCTGAACAGTAGAATATTTCACTTCAGCATCTTCTTCGATGATGATCTCAACGACAGCGGCGTGCAGCTGGGCCACATCACGTTTAGGCGCAGTACAGCCTTCAAGGTAAGATACGTATGACCCCTTGGACGCGATGATCAACGTCCGTTCAAACTGACCTGTGTTTTCAGCATTAATCCTGAAATACGTGGACAGTTCCATCGGGCAACGCACGCCCGGCGGAATATAAACAAATGAACCATCTGAGAAGACAGCAGAGTTCAGGGTTGCATAGAAGTTGTCCGATGGTGGGACAACTGTACCAAGATACTTTTTGACCAACTCAGGGTGGTTCTCAATCGCCTCAGAGATCGAACAGAAGATCACACCAGCGGCAGCAAGTTCTTTCTGAAACGTTGTACCGACAGAAACTGAGTCAAACACAGCATCGACAGCGACTTTACGGCCTTCAGCTGGGGGCATGTCAGCGCCTTCAACACCAGCCAAAATCGCTTGCTCTTGTAATGGAATACCCAGCTTTTTGTAGGTCGCAAGCAACTTCGGATCAACGTCGTCCAAAGACTTAGGTTTCTCTTCCATGCTCTTTGGACGAGCATAGTAATAGATGTCCTGAAAATCGATGTCAGGGTAGTTAACCATGGCCCAAGTCGGTTCTTCGATGTTCTGCCAGCGTTCAAACGCTGACAAACGCCAGTCCAACATCCATTGCGGTTCTTTATTCTTTGAGGAAATCAGCTTCACGATATCGGTGTTCACGCCTTTTGGGGCGTATTCCATCTCGATCTCGGTTTCCCAGCCGTATTTATAATTTCCTGACAGCGCCGACACCGCATCCACAGTGTCCTGATCAACGCCGTCCTTGACTACTACATCATCCAAAGCTGTCATCGCATTTTCCTTTTCCCCGCGGGCATCACGCCGCGATCATCCGTCGTTTTTTCCACGACCATGCATCAGCAAAGCGCAGAATTTCATCTTCCGTCGTATCAATCCCAAGCGAGACCCGCAGGGAACACGATGCCAATTCACTGGCATATCCCAAAGCAGGCAATACACCGCCGACTTTGACCTTACCGCTGGAACACGCAGAGCCCGCAGACACTGCAAAACCAGCCAAATCCATCGCCATTACTTGCGTCTCACCCTTCCAACCGGGACTGAGGAAACACGAGGTGTTCGGTAGACGTATTCCGTCCTGTCCTACAAAAATAGTGTCGGGAACCGCATCCTCAATGGCCTTTTCTAGAATATTTCTAAATTGCGCAACCTGATCCCAGCGGCCATCAGTCAAATCTTTCTGAGCTGCCTTCGCAGAGGCCGCAAAACCAGCAATCAAAATCAAGTTTTCGGTGCCAGAACGGCGACCCATTTCCTGACCACCACCTTTGATTTGAGCCGCAACATCAGCCCCCGCAGGCACAATCAACGCGCCAACACCTTTGGGGCCGCCAAATTTGTGAGCCGACATGATTGCAGCACCCGCACCGGACCAATCAAACGCAAACGGAACACGGCCAAACCCTTGGGTAATGTCAGTAACGGCAACGCCGTCGACCTTTTGGATCAATCCCGTCTCAGAATTTGCTAACTGAACCACTGAGCGTGTAGGATCATCCACCTGCACAACATAATCGACAACCGGCAGCGCAGGATCAATCCAAGCAGCAACCGCAGAATGTTCCAGACCAGACCCAACATAACCACGCCCGGCCATCACCAACGCAGAGGCTTCTGTCGCACCAGAGGTAAATACAATATCCGCGCCCGCAGCCCCTAGAACCTCGGCCAAATCGGCACGGCATTGCTCCATCAATCGTTTTGCCGCACGCCCCTCAGCGTGCACAGATGACGGATTGCCGATGATATCCATCGCGGCCATCATTGCATTACGTGCTTCGATCCGTACCGGAGTCGTTGCGTTATGATCTAGATACACGCGGTTCATTTAGTACACCGCTTCTTTTGGCGGGAAGTACCCAAAGAATGAATCGTTAACGCCCGCAAAACAGCTCCCAAAGAACCATCCGCATTGTTGCAATAGTCTCGCAATGCCTTACTCATCAATTATCTCAAACAATGCAGGCACCGCGGGACAAGGGGCTAACGCATTTTCAACGACATCGGATAATCTGGCCTGATGCAAAAATACGTAAACGTGCGCACTTAGCCCCTCCCACAAGCGATTTGTCAGTGATTGCGCGCGCGAGCCTGATGTCGCACCAGACGCTCCTGCCCCTTTGTGCATTGCACTGACCGTTTCATCGACGGCACTTAGCACATCTACAATCCGAATTTCAGATGCAGGACGAGCCAAACGATATCCGCCGCCCGGACCTCTGACAGACAAAACAAGGTTTGCCCTACGCAATTTAACAAACAACTGCTCAAGGTACGCTAGGGATATATCTTGCCGTTTTGAAATCTCGGTTAGGTTCACAAGCGCGCCTTCCGACTGCAACGCCAGATCAGCCAATGCGACAACCGCGTAGCGTCCTTTTGTACTTAGCTTCATGCGACTTATCCCATCGGGTTAATTACATTGACCTTTGGCGACAGCACGCTTAGGTCAAAACACCAGCTTAGGACCGATATGGCCCAAGTTTAGAATCATTCTAAGGTGCCTGAGCGTTTTCGTCAAGAATGCACGTGACGATTTGCTTAGCCACCGCGAACAAAAGACGGACACCCATGCCCGAAGTCATCTTCCCAGGACCAGAAGGCCGCCTCGAAGGCCGCTACCACCCCCAAAAAGATCGTGATGCCCCTATCGCGATCGTGCTTCACCCGCACCCGCAGTTTGGCGGCACGATGAACAATCGGGTCGTCTACAACCTGCATTACGCCTTTTACAAAATGGGCTTCACAGTGTTGCGGTTTAATTTCCGCGGTGTTGGCCGTTCCCAAGGTGAATATGATCAGGGCGTAGGTGAACTATCCGATGCGGCATCAGCGCTCGATTACCTGCAGTCGATGAACAACAACTCTAAGCATTGCTGGGTTGCTGGTTTTTCATTCGGCGCATGGATCGGCATGCAACTGCTGATGCGTCGTCCAGAGATCACAGGTTTTATCTCAATATCGCCACCTGCAAACATGTATGATTTCAGTTTCTTGGCACCCTGCCCTGCTTCTGGCCTTATCATGAACGGTGCAAACGACCGGGTGGCACCGCCACAGGATACCGTAACCCTCGTGAATAAATTGCACGAGCAGAAGGGTATCACCGTGACGCACAACACCATGGAAGGCGCTGGTCACTTCTTTGAAGACCCACACATGGACCCGATGATTGATACAGTCACGGATTATGTGCGTCAGCGTTTGACCGAAAATACAAGGTAACGCATGTCAGAATATACCGATAACACGGCCAACGAACTTGCAGACCTTGCCTTAGCTGAAGCTGAAGCATGCGGTGAAGACAAGATCGTTGACCGTATCGGTGAAATTCTGGGGGCCTCGTCCCAATCGCTCGAAGAAGCTTATCTAACAGCAATTCGTGTGCGCCGCGCTGAAAAGCGTGCGCGCACGTTGCTGGCAGAAAGTGCTGCAAAACGTGCCGCAGCAGCGCTAATTGGCGATATCGATGACGACGGCCCTACCCAAATCGGATGACCTACGACCAAGCCGACTATTTTCACATTCCATTGCTCGACGGCAGTTTTGGGGTGGGGCAGGTTTTCGAATTGGATGCAGATGGCGAGAATATTGTCTTCTGTGGGCTTTCGACATGCCGTGTCGATGCGAGCCAAACGATAAATCCACTTAGTCTTTCAGACATTATCGCCCTAGTTCGGGTTTGCGATACAGCACTGCGCACAAAGCAATGGCCGCTTGGAGGCTTTGACCAGATTCCCCGATTTCGAACCCTTTTTGACTACGACGACAATGCCGCACTTGGGTTTCCAGACACGCCTATTCATAATGTCGCAATGATTGAAGCCTTTACGAATGCAATCCACGGGCTTTACCCTTGGGATGGGTTTGGTGATCTCTTTGAAAAGATCAAACGTCCAGACATAGACAAGCCTCAAACTGCGAAATAGGGTTTGCCTATGACAAACGACACATCCCCCCGAATTCAAGCGCAGTTTGCATTTTTGACCGAAGCAGATCGGCTCAAATCTGTTTTGCGCGCGACTAAACTTTGCGATGGATCGCGGTTTGAAAACTCAGGAGAGCATTCTTGGCATGTCGCCCTGTATGCGCTTGTGATGGCAGAGCATGCGACAAGACCCGTGAATGTCGACCGGGTCATTAAAATGCTGCTGATTCACGATCTGGTTGAGATTGATGCAGGCGATACGCCAATCCACAGCACCGCTGCACGCGATACCACTGCCCAAGACGCAGAGGAGCAGGCAGCAGCAGACCGAATCTTTGGTCTTTTGCCGATTGAACAAGCCCAAGCCTTTCG
>JAPKCP010000399.1 GCA_028822885.1 Yoonia sp.
GATCAGCTATCCACAGATTACTCTTCGGCAGCTTCTTCTTTTGCGAGCTCTTTGCCCGTTTCCTGATCGACCATTTTCATGGCCAAACGAACCTTGCCTCGGTCATCAAAGCCCAGCAGTTTGACCCAAACTTCCTGACCTTCTTTCAAAACATCCGAAGGATGGTTCAAACGACGGTTTTCGATCTGAGAAACGTGCACAAGGCCGTCGCGCTTACCAAAGAAGTTAACAAATGCGCCAAAATCGACGAGCTTCACAACTTTACCTTTGTAAACAACGCCCTCTTCCGGCTCGGCTACGATAGCATGGATCATGTCGTAGGCAATCTTAATGGCCTCCGCATCGTTAGATGCCAGCTTGATCACGCCGTCGTCGTTGATGTCCACTTTTGCGCCAGAAACTTCGACGATTTCGCGGATAACCTTACCACCAGACCCGATAACTTCACGGATCTTATCAGTTGGGATCTGCATCGTTTCGATCTTCGGTGCGTGAACGCCAAGGTCTTTCGCGCCGGTCAGGGCTTTGCCCATCTCGCTGAGAATGTGCAAACGGCCGGCTTTGGCCTGATCCAATGCTTTGGACATGATATCTGGCGTGATGCCAGCGATCTTGATGTCCATCTGCAAGGATGTGATGCCGTTCTCAGTGCCAGCAACCTTAAAGTCCATGTCGCCAAGGTGGTCTTCGTCACCCAAGATGTCGGACAGAATGGCGTATTCGCCGTCGTCTTCCATCACGAGACCCATCGCCACACCAGCAACCGGTGCTTTCAACGGAACGCCAGCGTCCATCATGGACAAAGAGCCACCACAAACAGACGCCATAGATGACGAGCCGTTTGATTCTGTGATCTCAGATACCAAGCGAATGGTGTATGGGAAGTCAGTTGCTGACGGCAGAACCGCCTGCAAAGCACGCCATGCCAGCTTACCGTGACCAATTTCACGACGACCCGGACCAGACACACGACCAACTTCACCAACAGAATACGGTGGGAAGTTATAATGAAGCATGAAGTTCGACTTATACATGCCTGTAAGGGCGTCGATCATCTGCTCATCGTCGCCAGTACCCAGCGTCGTCACAACAAGACCCTGCGTTTCGCCGCGGGTAAACAAGGCAGAGCCGTGGGTACGTGGCAAAATACCAGTTTCGGAAACGATTGGGCGAATTGTGTCGAGGGCACGACCATCAATACGCTTACCGTTTTTCACAACATCGCCGCGCAGAACCACTGATTCCAGCTTCTTGAGTGCTGGGCCAAGGTTACCGTCTGCTTGCTGATCTTCAGTCAAGGCCGCAACAATTGCGTCCTTAGCGGCAGAAACAGCACCAGTACGCTCTTGCTTGTCTGTGATCGCATAAGCAGCACGCATTTTGTCTTCGCCAGCGGCCTTTACGGCTGCAAACAGCTCGGAGTAATCGACCGGCTGGAAGTCAAACGGCTCTTTTGCACAATCTTCGGCCAGATCAATGATCAGGTCGATAACTGGCTGGATGCTGTCATGTGCAAACTTAACCGCACCAAGCATTTCAGCTTCGGTCAGTTCGTATGCTTCGGATTCAACCATCATCACGGCGTCTTTTGTGCCCGCAACAACGAGATCAAGACGCTGTTCTGGCTGAAGACGCAGGTTGTGCATGTCGTCGATTTCTGGGTTCAGGATGTATTCGCCATCCACAAAGCCCACACGACACGCAGCAATTGGGCCACGGAACGGTGCGCCAGAAATAGTCAAAGCGGCAGAAGCTGCGATCATCGCAACCATGTCCGGGTCATTGACCAGATCGTGGGACAACACTGTACACATCACTAGGACTTCATTTTTGAAGCCGGGAACGAACAATGGGCGAATTGGACGGTCGATCAGGCGGGATGTCAGCGTCTCTTTTTCGGTAGGACGTGCTTCGCGCTTGAAGAAACCACCGGGGACTTTACCCGCAGCATAATACTTTTCTTGGTAGTGCACTGTCAGTGGAAAGAAATCCTGACCAGGCTTTTGCTTGCGGGCAAACGTGATGTTCGCCATGACAGAAGTCTCGCCAAGCGTGGCAATCACAGAACCGTCAGCCTGACGGGCAACCTTACCGGTTTCGAGCGTGAGCGTCTCTTCGCCCCACTGCATCGACTTTTTTACTTCGTTAAACATATATGTTTTCCTTTTGACCCCTCAGGGATCCAATTTGCGTAGGGGGCGTATTCCCCCTCAATCCGGTATCTTCTTTTGTCGGCGCTGGACTGCGGGCGCCGGGCTTCCAAGATGCGCGGGCCATACACGAGTTTGATCCATTTGGGAAGCATTAT
>JAPKCP010000004.1 GCA_028822885.1 Yoonia sp.
CTGGTGACTTTGTTGCATCTGGTGACCTTGTCGGGACAGGGCCTACCCTAACGACGTCATTTGATGCCAATATTTTCGCAAGATAGCGCGACCTGAAATTAGGAAAGCCCCTACTTTTCAGTGGGGGCTTTTGTATTCCGACGGGTTAATTCGGGAAGTGAGAAGTAGCCCCAATCCTAGTCAAACTCAAACTTCGGAAGCTGATCAAGTGCATTGCGCAACGCCTCACCCCAGCCTTCAGACACAGACTGAAAATATAAGTCGTCCGCTTCAATCCGATTGGTGTGTGTAACTTTCAGACTTCCAGCGGTGTAGACCTGATAGTCGAGCGGTAAGCCCACGGACAGGTTCGCTTTGATTGTCGAATCGAATGATACCATCAGCAGTTTGATTGCATCCTCAAATTGCATCTCTGGGTCGTAAGCACGGACAAGAATTGGCTTGCCGTATTTAGCCTCACCAATCTGGAAGAACGGCGCGTCGTCTGTGACCTCAATGAAATTGCCCTCTGGGTAGATCATAAACAAGGTTGGAATACCGTCATTGATCTGACCACCGAGAATGACAGAAGCCTTGAATTTAGAGGCGGATTCCTGACCAGAATTGGCACTGTCGCCAATCACTTCGCGCAGGGTTTCCCCGACAAGGCGTGCAACCTGAAACATCGTGGGCAGTTCTAGAATGGTTGGGTTGCGGTCCGCTTGTAGTTTCGAGCGTTCCTCAAGCAGGCTAATCAGCGCTTGGGTCGTCGCAAGGTTGCCAGAGGTCATCAGGGTGATGACCCGTTCGCCCGGAACTTCCCAAGTGAAAAGCTTTTTGGTGACCGAAAAGTTGTCAACTCCGGCATTGGTCCGGGTGTCAGCCATAAGAACGAGGCCCTTGTTCAGTCGCAGGCCGACGCAATAGGTCATTTGATGTGGTCCATATGATTACATGAGTAGTCTAGGATAGGTCTTTACTGCTGAATTTGCAGCGTGACAATCATCGACTCTGTTCCGGCGCCCATTCTGACGCCACGAATGGGTGATGCATCACGTGAATCACAGCCAACCGCCAGTCGGACATAACGCTCATCTGGGGAAATACGGTTTGAGACATCGAACCCAACCCAACCAAGTCCGTCGATGTGGGCTTCGGCCCAAGCGTGGCTCGCATCTTGGTCAATGCGGTCGTTCATCATCAGGTAGCCACTGACATAGCGGGCGGGAATGCCAGCGTGACGTACCGCTGAAATAAAGATTTGGGCATGGTCCTGACAGACGCCACCGCCAGCGATGAGGGCTTCCTCGGCTGTTGTCGCCGTCGTTGTGTCCGCTTTTCCGTAGGGAACATGGTCCAAGATTTCGCTGGACAGGGCATGCAGATTATCCAATGCGTTGCCGCCTTTGACGATCCCTGCGAGCTTGCGAATACCTTTGCCGGGGTCAGTCCGCTCTGTGGGCTGCATGAAATGCCACAGCGGTGCGCGGCCATAAACTTTGCCCAAAACCCCTGCTTTGTCGTTAGTTTCAACTTCGCCAGATGCCACAAAGCTAACGCCAGATTGCCCAGCTTCAGCTTGGATCAGCATTGTCTGGTTCTGGTATTGATCTTGAAATGACAGTTCTTCTGCACCGCCCTCAATTTCAACCGACCAGTTCAGAACAGTTTGCAAGGCGTTGTTCGTTGGCGTCAGGCGGACCTGTTGAAGGCCATATGTTACAGGTGCATCGTAGCTATAACTGGTCTTATGTGTAATCTTTAGTCGCATCACATGCCCCTAACCGCTGAACCGATAGTCTTTTTCTATCTGGGTGCCGATGGCATTATTGTCCCGGATAAAGTCGGCGATGAATTTGTGCAAACCAACGTCAAACACCGACCCAATTGTTTGATCGCGCAGCTTGACCCTTTGGGCGTCGATCAGATCATTGCTATGCGCGCGGACGCCGTAGTCCTTAGATAAGTAATTCAAATGGGTCGACAAATAGCGGCTGCAAAACGACAGCGACCGTGGAAACCGCGAGTCGAGTATCAAAAACTCTGCGATCCCGGCTGAGGTCATCGCATCATCGTTCAGCCAGCGGAATGATCTGTGGGCAGATACTGACCGCAGGATCGTTTCCCACTGCACATTATCAAGAGGCGAGCCAACAAAGCTCGCGGATGGCAGCAACGTGTAGTATTTCACGTCGATGATCCGGGCGGTGTTGTCCGCGCGTTCAAGCGCCACGCCGATTTGTGCAAAATCGAAGATATCGTTGCGCAGCATCGTGCCGTGCATCGCACCACGCACAAGCGCGCTTTGCTGACGAATAATACCAAGGATTGCGGGCAAATCCGTCTCTTTGACAGGTCGCTTTAGCGCATCATTCAGCGTCATCCATGTTTCGTTCACAGCCTCCCACACTTCGGTGGTCAGCGCGTTGCGTACCATCCGCGCGTTGGTCCGCGCATTCTTTGTCACGGATAGGACGCTTGATGGATTGTCCGTATCCCGCAACAGAAAATCGACAACTTTGGCGGCGTCATAGCTGTCATGTTTGGCGTCGAAGTTGAATTTGACGCCTGCCGTTGTGACAACAGATTTCCATTCTGAAGCGCTATCATTAGACCGGGTCAGCGCAATGCGGAAACCGGCTTCGACCAGTCGTGCTGTGTTTTCGGCCCGTTCCAAAAAGCGGAACATCCAGTAAAGACCGCCTGCTGTTTTTCCTAACATGCGATCAGTCCTCCAAAACCCAAGTATCTTTTGTGCCGCCGCCTTGGCTCGAGTTTACCACAAGCGATCCGGCTTTCAGGGCAACGCGCGTAAGTCCACCGGGTGTAATCTTGATCCCTTCTGGCGACATCAGCACAAAAGGGCGTAGGTCGACATGACGCGGGGCGAGTTGCTTTTTGGCAAATATCGGAACCGTGGACAGCGATAACGTCGGTTGGGCAATGTAATTTCGCGGCCTTGCTCGCAGCTTTGCCTCAAACATTTTGAGCTCTTTCTTGCTGGCAGCGGGGCCCACAAGCATCCCGTAGCCGCCCGATCCGTGCACTTCTTTCACGACCAGATCAGCAAGGTTATCGAGAACGTATTTCAGCGAATCTGGTTCGGAACAGCGGAAGGTCTGAACGTTCTTCAAAATAGCCTTTTCACCTGTGTAGAACTCAACAATCTCAGGCATATAGGAATAGATTGCTTTATCGTCTGCAATCCCGGTGCCGGGGGCATTCGCGATGGTGATATTGCCCGCGCGGTAAACATCCATGATGCCCGGAACACCCAGCATGGAATCTGGGTTAAAGTTCAGCGGGTCAAGGTAATCATCATCAACGCGGCGGTAGAGAACATCAACGGTCTTATAGCCTTCGGTGGTCCGCATCGCGATATGACCATCTATCACACGCAGATCATGGCCTTCCACCAGTTCCACACCCATTTGATCGGCCAAAAACGAATGCTCGAAATAGGCAGAATTATGGATGCCGGGCGTTAGTACAGCGACTGTCGGCTGCCCTTGGCAAGACGCAGGCGCACAAGCAGCCAACGACCGACGTAGGTTCTTAGGGTAATCGCTGACAGGTTTGACTTTGATCTTGCTGAACAGTTCGGGAAACATTTGCAGCATCGTTTCGCGATTTTCGAGCATGTAAGACACGCCAGACGGTGTCCGCGCGTTATCTTCCAAGACAAAGAAATCATCTTCGCCGGTGCGTACGATATCAGTGCCAACGATGTGGGTATAAACGCCGCCGGGTGGTGAGACACCGATCATCTGCGGCAGGAAGGCTTCGTTCTGTGCGACCAGTTCGATTGGAATAATCCCAGCCTTTAAAATCTCTTGGCCGTGGTAAATATCATGTAAAAAGGCGTTAATCGCACGAACGCGCTGCTCAATCCCTTTGGAAAGCTTGCTCCATTCACGATCCGCGATAATCCGGGGAATCAAATCAAACGGGATGAGGCGTTCTTGGGCGTCAGCCTGACCATAGACGTTGAAGGTAATGCCAGTGCGCCGAAAAAACGCCTCAGCCTCTTTTGATTTTTTGATCAGTCGCGCCGGATCTTCGCCAGAAAACCATTCGTTATAGGATTGATAGGGGCTTCTGACGCCGTCAGCACTCTGCAACATCTCATCAAAATGGTCTATTTTTTGCTTCATCAGGCTAGCCTATCGTGTCAGCGACGATGTGCAAGGCTTGGGTGAAATCAAAGTGTAATCACCTGAACTGACTGATTTTTCATATTCATCAAACCATAAGAGGTCATAAAAGAGACGTCGGCTGCATCGCGACCTACACCAACGCGTACGATCTCGTCTGTTTTGGCCATGCCAGTTGCGTCAACAAGATGCCAAGCGTCATCCAGATACACTTCTACCACCGCATGAAAATCTTGCGGAGTGACGCGCGGGGCGTAGCAACTGACGATCCGTGCCGGGATGCCACCAGCCCGTGCCAATGCGATCAGGACATGGGCGTAGTCCCGACAAACGCCGCGACGGGTTGCAAAACTATCAGCGGCCGTTGTGCTGGCATTGCTTGCAGACGGATCATAGACAAAGTTGTGCTTGATCCAGTCGCTCGCGGCTTTGATAAATGCTCCACCGCTATGGTGGCCGATTTCGGTGTTGATGAAGTCAAAGAAGTGTTCGGGATGCACGTAGCGCGATGCCATAAGGTAAGGTGTGACCTCGCTTGGGAGCAGTGTCAGGGGCGTATACGGCAGGTTTGCCAAATCGACTTCTGCGCGCTGCACATCCACCGTTGCTTCGTAGTCACAGATAAATGTCTCGTTTGCCTGCAACCAAATCCTTTGGCCAAGACCGCTTTCGCCTGTAATCCGGTGCAGATCAGGGGCCGCGTTGAAGAGCAGCCGCTCTGATGTGATCGTCTGTGTTTTATCACTGAACGCTTCAATCTGGAGCAAAAGGGCGCAAGGGCGGGGCGTTGTGTAGGCGAGGTGAACCGCGATCTGTGCTTGCATTTGCGTGCGACCTTTCAGGTGTTCGACGCACTAGCCTTATCAACGAAACTGGGTCTGCGCATCCCGTAGTTATCTCGTCGTCGTGCACCCATTATGTGCGTAAATTGACGCCAAGCTGCCCTTTCCCTTTCGCCCTTGCAGCACTACATTCCGCAAAACACCAGAATAGGGGCGTTTCATGTCATCCATCGTTTCCATACGCGACTTGCGCAAAACCTTTGCGGGTGGGTTTGAGGCGCTAAAAGGCGTGAGCCTTGAGATTGAAGAGGGTGAAATCCTTGCGCTGCTTGGGCCGAATGGGGCTGGTAAAACAACGCTGATTTCCACGATTTGCGGCATTACGGTTCCGACGTCTGGCACTGTCACGGTCGGTGGCCATGACACGCAAACGGCTTTCCGCGCTACCCGCAACATGATCGGCTTGGTGCCGCAAGAAATTAACCTTGAGCCGTTTGAAACGGTGATGAGCACGGTCCGCTTTACACGGGGCCTGTTTGGAAAGCCGCGCAACGATGCGTACATCGAACAAATTCTCAAAGATTTGTCTCTCTTCGATAAGAAGGACCAAAAGATAATGACGCTGTCTGGTGGGATGAAGCGCCGGGTGTTGATCGCCAAGGCCTTGTCCCACGAACCGCGCGTTTTGTTCCTTGATGAACCGACCGCCGGGGTGGACGTAGAGCTGCGCAAAGATATGTGGGAGGTTGTCGCGAAGCTAAAGCAAAGCGGCGTCACAATCATCCTGACTACGCATTATATTGAGGAAGCGGAGGCGATTGCTGACCGCGTTGGTGTCATTGCCAAAGGGGAAATCCTGCTTGTGCAAGACAAGGCGGAGCTAATGTCCCAGATGGGCCAAAAGCAACTCAAGATCGAAGTGAGCGAAGAAATCACCGACATTCCGAAAGCCCTCGCCAACTACGCGCTAGAGGCTGACGGTAAGACCCTGACTTATACCTACGATACCACGCGGGAGCGGACGGGCATCACCACGCTTCTTAATGACCTGCAAAAAGCAGGCATTCAGATGATAGATATTCAGACACAACAAAGCAGTCTCGAAGACATCTTTGTTGGCCTCGTGAAGGAAGACGCATGAACTTTATAGCTATCCAGTCAATCTACCGCTTTGAAATGGCGCGCTTCTTTCGCACGATCACGCAATCCTTGGTTTCACCTGTTATTTCAACTGCTCTCTATTTCGTGGTCTTTGGCGCTGCGATTGGCAGTCGGATCGAAAATGTCGAAGGCGTGTCTTATGGCGCATTCATCGTACCGGGCCTGATCATGCTGACAGTCATGACCCAAGCAACATCCAACGCATCCTTCGGGATATATTTTCCCAAATTCATTGGGACGATCTATGAACTATTATCAGCCCCCGTGAATTTTCTCGAAATCACAATCGGCTACGTCGGCGCAGCGGCTACAAAGGCGCTGATCATCGGCATGATCATCCTTGCGACGTCATTTTTCTTTGTCGACATTTCCATCGCGCACCCGTTTGCGATGCTGGCTTTTTTGTTCCTCACGGCACTCAGTTTCGCACTGCTTGGGTTCATTATTGGCATCTGGGCGGGCAATTTTGAGCAACTCCAGTTGATCCCGCTCCTGATCATCACACCGCTCGTGTTTCTTGGCGGCTCTTTCTATTCAACCACCATGCTGCCGCCTGTTTGGCAGACAATCACGCTGTTCAATCCAGTTCACTACCTGATTTCCGGTTTCCGTTGGTCGTTTTTTGGCACAGCTGACGTGCCGGTTGAGATGAGTTTGATCGCAATTGCACTCTTTACAGGGGCTTGCATGACCGCAATCTGGTGGATTTTCCGCACAGGTTGGCGGATTAGGCAGTGATGCCCTTGCTGGACCATCGCGTGGGACCTATCTAGGCCAGTATGAAACGCTTTATCCCCTTTATGAAATCCGAACCTCAAGTAGCCGTCGTGCGCTTGCAGGGTGCAATTACAAACGGCGGGCGCGGCCTTGACGATGTCAGTCTCGCGCCTGTGCTTGAAAAGGCCTTTACCAAAGGCAAGCCCAAAGCAGTGGCATTGCAGATCAACTGCCCGGGTGGATCACCTGTCCAGTCGTCCCTGATCGCTGCTCGCATCCAGCGGCTGTCCAAGGAAAACGACGTCCCTGTGATCGCTTTTGTCGAAGACGTTGCCGCATCAGGTGGCTACTGGCTGGCTTGTGCCGCCGATGAAATCTATGTCGATGGTTGTTCCATGACAGGGTCGATTGGCGTGATTACTGCAGGCTTTGGCCTCGACAAAGCGATCAGCCAATATGGCATCGAACGCCGTGTTCACACCGCTGGTAAATCCAAATCCATGCTCGACCCGTTCAAGCCTGAGAATGAAGAGGACACTGCCCGCCTCAAAGGGTGGCTTGAAGACTTGCACGTCACCTTTATCGCTTACATCAAATCACGGCGCGGCGATAAACTATCCGATAATCCCGACCTATTCACGGGCGAAGTGTTCCTTGGTCAAAAGGGTGTGGACGAAGGGCTGGTCGATGGCATTGGCCACCTTGTGCCGTTCATGAAGGATCGCTTTGGTGACAAAGTGCAATTCCGCACTTTCGGTGAGAAGAAATCGTTGCTGTCGCGGTTCGGCATGTCTCTCATGCAAGACGCCATTCACACGGTTGAGGATCGGGCGGCCTTCGCCCGATTTGGCCTCTAACGTGATTGCAAAGATCATCCTTCTGTTCCTCGCGTTCATCGCCGTTTTGGCGATGTTCGGAAAATGGCGTTTTCCGGGACAGGAAAAGCTCGCAGCGGCGAAATGCCAGAGCTGCGGGCGGTTCCGTATCGGTAAAGGCCGTTGCGCCTGTAAGAAAAGGTAGAACGGAATGGATTGGGTCTATGTTATCGTTGGCTTGGTAATCCTGCTTTTGGCGGGTGATAGCCTTGTCAAAGGGGCGGTGAATTTGTCGCTGCGATTGGGCGTGCCTGCGTTGATCGTGTCGCTGACAATCGTGGCCTTTGGAACCTCTGCGCCAGAACTACTGATCTCAATCCAAGCCATTATGGACGGCGTGCCTGGCCTTGCCCTTGGGAACGTCGTTGGATCGAATACAGCTAATGTCTTGTTGGTGTTGAGTATTCCGGCACTTTTGGCCACGATGCATACGAGCGAATGTGACACACGCAACAGTTATCTCCAGATGATTGCGGCTAGCGTCTTGTTCATCGCTCTGTGTTCCATCGGTGAGTTTACATGGGTTAGTGGGATTATCCTGCTTGCGGCCCTCGCAGCGATGCTGACTTACGCAGCAATGTGCGCCAACAAACATCGCAAACAGGCTGACGACGTAGAAGAAGAACTCGAAGGTGCTGATTCAAGTCTGGGCTGGGGTAAGATCAGTTTGTTTCTGGTGCTTGGCCTGATTGGCCTGCCATTGGGCGCGTCCTTGTTGGTTGATGGGTCTGTGAACATCGCGCGTCAATTCGGTATCTCTGAAACGGTCATTGGCCTGACATTGATTGCCATCGGCACGTCATTACCTGAACTCGCCACAACCGTTATGGCAGCGCTTCGTCGCCAAGCAGACGTGGCATTGGGCAACGTCATCGGCTCCAACATGTTCAACTTGTTGGGCATCATGGGTGTTGCATCGCTTGTTGGGACCATTCCTGTCGACCCACAATTCCTGCGCTTTGATCTTTGGGTCATGCTGGGGGCGTCACTGCTGCTAATCCCGTTCGTATTTATGAAGGTCGATATTACCCGCACTTGGGGCGCGATCCTAGCGGCCCTTTATGTGGCTTACCTTCTGTTCGTCCTCGTCTAATGCCAGCTGCTTTGGTCACAGGCGCTGGGGCAAGACTGGGCCGTGCGATGGCGCTGTATCTGGCTGGGCGTGGGTTTGATGTGGCTGTTCACTATGCGACCTCTGAAAAAGCTGCCCAAGCTGTAGTGGATGAGATCACAGCAATGGGGTGCCGGGCCATCGCAGTGCAGGCTGACCTGTTGAACGAAGACGCAATGCAAAGTTTGGTGCCAAAAGCCGTTGCGGCGTTAGGTCCACTTTGTGTTCTGGTGAACAACGCGTCCATCTTTGAGCATGACAGCATCGCGAGCAACACCCGCGACAGTTGGGACCGGCATATGGACTGCAATCTACGCGCGCCATTTGTGTTGACGCAGGCCTTCGCCGCGCAAGCACCTGACCTAATATTGGATCAAAACGGAGAGCCTGTTGCACAAGCGCTGGTGGTCAATTTGCTCGATCAGCGGGTCCACAAGCTCACGCCTGAATTTGCGTCCTACACGATCGCTAAAATGGGCCTCTGGGCGCTGACACAGACGGCTGCTCAAGGTCTTGCGCCACGTGTGCGGGTAAATGGAATTGGACCGGGGCCAACCCTGCAGGGTGCGCGCCAAACAGTGGCACAGTTTGGCCAGCAGCGGGCGTCCACAATCCTGCAACGGGGTGCGAACCCCGATGACATTACAGCGGCGTTAGGGTACTTTTTAGATGCCAAAGCCGTGACTGGACAGATGTTAAGTGTCGATGGTGGTCAGCATTTGGCGTGGGACACACCTGACGTAAGGGGAGTTGAGTAGGGCGAAGGTCTCCAAAAATGTGACTCTCATGGGAAAGTTGTGCACTTTGCCTTCACGGCGTTCATGAAGGTAAATATTTTGTGAATGAAATCAATAATTTACTGATCAGTAAATAAAATATACTTTCAAAACAACGCGCTATTAATGTGCTTAAAAATCAGGCAGTTGGATGAATGCCCTTAAATGCAACGAAAATTTCGACATATTGACGTTTTGCCCACGGAGTTATCCACAAGTTCGGTGGATGTCTTTGGTCTTGTTTTGTGTATGCTGCCAGTGCCTAGGCGGACAGAATCACGGAGCTGTGAACGATGAGTGACCCTGATGCCAAGGCTGTCACTGGATATGATCGAATCCACGGGTACCTGAAGACTATCGATAGCTCCCCTGGTGTGTATCGGATGTTGGATGGGGACAGCCGCGTTCTGTATGTTGGTAAGGCCCGCAATCTGCGGAACCGCGTCACGAGTTATTCCCGTCCATCGGCCCAGCATTCGGGTCGTATCACCCGGATGATTCGCGAAACTGCATCGATGATGTTCCTGACCACACGGACTGAAACCGAAGCGCTGCTGTTAGAGCAGAACCTGATCAAGCAGCTGAAACCACGTTACAATGTGCTGTTGCGTGACGATAAGTCATTCCCGAATATTCTGGTCTCTAAAAGCCACGGCTTTCCGCAACTCAAGAAACATCGCGGTGCAAAGAAAGAGGTCGGCAATTACTATGGCCCCTTTGCCAGTGCAGGTGCCGTGAACCGGACGCTGAACCAATTGCAGCGGGTTTTCCAGATACGCAATTGCACCGACAGCGACTTTGAAACGCGCACGCGGCCTTGTTTGCAGTATCAGATCAAGCGATGCTCTGGCCCATGCTGCGGGTTGATTGCAGAGGATGCCTATGCCGCGACTGTTGCGGATGCTGAAAAGTTCCTCTCGGGTCGCACCAAGGGTATCCAAGAAGCGCTTGCCGCTCAAATGGGTGCGGCGTCCGAGGCGATGGAATTTGAGCGCGCGGCTGCTTTGCGTGATCGCATTAAAGCTTTGACCCAAGTGCAATCTGCCCAAGGCATCAATCCGCAAAACACGGAAGAGGCAGACGTGATCGCGCTGCATGTGGATGGCGGGCAAGCCTGCGTGCAGGTATTCTTTATTCGGGCGAACCAGAACTGGGGCAACCACGACTACTATCCGCGCATCAGTGGTGAAGAAGATATGGCTGAGATTATGGAAGCGTTTGTGGGGCAGTTTTACGCGGATCGAGAGCCGCCCAAAGTTTTGCTACTATCGCATGGTTTAGACAACGACGATCTCATGGCGTTGGCTTTGGCTGAAAAAGCAGGCCGCAAGATTGAGATCATTGTGCCGCAACGCGGTGAAAAGGCGGAACTCGTTTCTGGTGCGTCGCGTAATGCCCGCGAAAGTCTCGCGCGTAAAATGGCTGAGACCGCAACGCAAAGCCGGTTGCTGAAAGGCTTAGCAGAGGCGTTTTTATTGCCTGAACCGCCCAAGCGGATTGAGGTTTATGACAACTCTCACATTTCAGGGGCGCACGCTGTCGGTGCGATGGTAGTAGCGGGACCTGAGGGGTTTGAGAAAAGCCATTACCGCAAGTTTAACATCAAGGGTGACGATCTAACGCCGGGCGATGACTTTGGTATGATGAAAGAGGTGATGACTCGTCGTTTTCAACGCCTCATCAAAGAAGACCCAGAGCGTAAAAGTGGCTCTTGGCCTGATTTGTTGTTGATCGACGGGGGTGCCGGGCAGGTGTCTTCGGTGCGTGAAATAATGGATGCGCTTGGCGTCAGCGATATTGCGATGGTTGGTGTGGCCAAAGGCGAAGACCGTGATGCCGGGAAAGAGGTGTTTTATCGGACCGGGAAACCCGTCATGGCGTTGCGCCACAACGACCCAGTTTTATACTTTATTCAGAGGATGCGAGATGAAGTTCACCGCTTTGCCATTGGAACCCACCGCGCCAAGCGGGCCAAAGCGATGAGCGCAAATCCGCTGGATGATGTGCCGGGCGTGGGCGCTGCACGAAAACGCGCGTTGTTGGCACATTTTGGGTCAGCGAAGGCAGTCGCGCGGGCAAATTTTGCAGATTTGAAGGCTGTTGAGGGTGTGTCGGGTAATATGGCCCAAACGATCTACGATTTTTTCCACGAAAATGGCTGAGTAATTTACGATTTTTCACGAAAAATCATGTCGGGGGCCAGCCCCCGAACCCCCGGGATATTAAAGGAACCAAAGAAACGATACGCGGTGTGGCTCTGGCAACTGTTAGCGCGTTTGGTTAGGTAAGTGTTATGCAGTGGAATATTCCAAATATCCTGACGCTTTTGCGTCTTCTTGCAGCCCCGGGTTTGGTGCTGATGTTTCTTTATTTTTCACGCCCCTACGCGGATTGGTTTGCCCTTATTCTGTTTGTGGTGGCTGCAGTGACTGATTTTATCGACGGCTACCTTGCGCGCGCATGGAAGCAAGAAAGCAAGTTTGGCGCGATGCTTGATCCGATTGCTGACAAGGCAATGGTTGTGATCGCGCTGGTCGTGATTACCGGATTTTCGGGTATGAACCCTTGGATTTTGTTGCCTGCGACGGTGATTATTTTCCGTGAGGTTTTTGTGTCCGGTCTGCGCGAATTCTTGGGTGATACCGCTGGTACGCTTGCAGTCACACCACTTGCGAAATGGAAGACCACTGCACAGATGGCTGCGATATCGTTTTTGTTTGCGAAGGGCGCGTTCGAGCATTTTATCATCGAACAGACCATTGGTATGGATCAAACTATCGTTGAGGGCATCATGGATGGCACGATCGCAGATGTTGTCGGCTTGCGTTGGAAAGAACTTGGCTGGGATGTCAGTTGGTATGGCGGGATCAGTTTACTGTGGATCGCTGCTATCCTAACGTTGATCACGGGCTTGGATTATCTGCGCAAGGCGATGCCATATCTGAAGGGAGCGAAATAATGGATATCATGTATTTTGCTTGGGTCCGTGAACGGATTGGTTTGCCAAAAGAAACCGTTGATACACAGGCTGCTACAGTGTCCGATCTTGTCGCTGAATTGGTTGCCCGAGAAGACCGTTATGCAGCCGCGTTCGCTGATGTTTCAGCCCTGCGTGTAGCACTTGATCAAGAGCTGTCTGATTTCGATGCCCCTTTGGCTGGCGTGCGCGAAGTGGCGTTCTTTCCACCGATGACAGGCGGCTAGAATGATCATCCGCGTTCAGGAAGGCCATTTTGATGCCGGCGCTGAACTTAATGCGTTCACCACCGAACGCCCTGATGTGGGTGCCATCGTTACGTTTACAGGCGTTGTACGCGACGTTGCGGGAGGGCTCAAAGGTATGGAAATCGAACATTATCCGGGCATGACCGCTAAAGCAATCGAGGTGATTGCCGCTGAGGCCCAAACGCGCTGGTCGCTGGCTGATGTTTTGGTCATCCACCGGTATGGTGTCTTGAAAGCCACTGATCCAATTATGATGGTCGCGACCGCATCCAAACATCGCGCTGACGCCTTTGCGGCCGCTGATTTTTTGATGGATTACCTCAAATCTCGTGCACCTTTCTGGAAAAAAGAAACGACGGGGAATGGGGCGGCGTGGGTGGACGCCAAGGATGACGACGAGACTGCGTTGAACCGCTGGTTGTAGCTTAGCGTCCGTGCCGGAAGCAGGTCACGATATGGTCGTTAACCAGCCCACAAGCCTCCATGAATGCATAAACGATTGTTGGGCCACAGAACTTGAACCCTGCTTTCTTGAGGTCCTTTGACACTTGCACAGACAAAGGGGTTTGGGTTGGCACTTGCGCTGGGCTTTCCCATCTATTCACCAACGGCTTATCGTCCACATAGGCCCACAGAAACTTATCAAATCCCTGCTCTGCTTCGATCTTTTGCCATGCTTTTGCATTTGTGATCGTCGCCTGTATCTTTCCGCGATGCCTGATGATGCCTGCATTGCCAAGCAAGCGTTCCACGTCTTCCTCACCCCATTGCGCGACGATGTTGGGGTCAAATCCGGCAAATGCCTTTCGGAAATTATCGCGTTTCTTAAGGATTGTGATCCAAGATAAGCCTGCCTGAAACCCATCCAATATCAGTTTTTCCCAAAGTGCCCGGCTGTCGTATTCGGGAACGCCCCATTCGGTATCGTGGTAGGCCTGATAGATCGGGTTATCGCCGGGCCACCCGCATCGCTCAACCATGATCATTCCAATTTCTTAACTGCATATTAGAGAGTCGTAGGTCACGATGACGTATCCATGATGAGATGCCAATATGCTTGCTCCCGCAAATCTTGACGACGACCACCCACTTGATCCGTTTCAGGCTGCAATGGCCAGCCGCGACAGTGATGTTCTAACACTGGTTCACGACGCACTCGCGGCGGGGCGCACAAAAATGGCTTATCAGCCAATTATGCTGGTAGGTGAGAGGGCGGGTGTGGCTTTTTACGAAGGGCTAGTTAGGGTTTTAGATGAGGCAGGCCGGGTTATTCCCGCTGCGCATTTTATGTCAGCGATCGGTGAAAATGATCTCGGGCGCGAGGTTGATTGTACGACTCTGGAACATGCCTTCAAGCTTTTGAGAAGCCGCAAGGATTTGCGCATCTCAATTAACGTCTCAGCCCGGTCATTGGCGGACGGTAAATGGCGCGACATTCTTGCGCGCGGATTGGCCGACCCGTCAGATGTTGGGAACCGGCTAATCTTCGAAATTTCTGAAACATCCGCGATGGAACTTCATGAAGTCATGATCCGCTTTATGGTTGAAATGCAGCCCAAAGGCGTTGCCTTTGCGCTTGATGGCTTCGGGGCTGGGATGACAGCCTTCAGGCATTTAAAGGAATTCTTTTTCGACCTCGTTAAAATCGACAAAAGTTTTGTGCGCGGTATCCACGATGATCCTGACAATCAGGTTCTCACCGAGGCGTTGATGATGGTTGCCCATCAGTTTGAAATGTTCGTCGTCGCCGATGGGGTTGAAACGGCCCAAGAGGCCGCATTCATGGCCGATCTTGGGGCCGACTGCCTTCAGGGCTATCATTTGGGTGTGCCAAAGTTTGATATTTGATTTCCACCATGCGTTCAGAGCAATACGGCATTTATGCGCGGAAATCGCGTTGCCCCTTGGTCATTCACGTCCTAAACAAGTTTTAACTGGCAGGTGGGCAACCATGACGCGCATGTTATGCCCCAGTCTGTCTGAGGAATAACCTGAGAGGACTAAATATGACCAACGTCGTAATCGCATCCGCAGCCCGGACAGCCGTAGGCAGCTTTGGTGGTGCTTTCGCAAACACCCCCGCGCATGATCTTGGTGCCGCTATTCTTGAGGCCGTCGTTGAACGTGCTGGCATCGACAAAGCTGAGGTGTCTGAAACGATTCTTGGTCAAGTTTTGACTGCTGCCCAAGGTCAGAACCCGGCGCGTCAGGCACACATTAATGCAGGCTTACCCGTCGAAGCCTCTGCGTGGAGCATTAACCAAGTATGTGGATCTGGCCTGCGCGCCGTTGCCCTTGGTGCACAGCACATTCAACTGGGTGACGCGAATATCGTCGCTGCTGGTGGTCAAGAAAACATGACGCTATCGCCGCATGCCGCGCACCTGCGGGCAGGTCATAAAATGGGCGACATGCAGTACATCGACACGATGATTCGTGACGGTTTGTGGGATGCATTCAATGGTTACCACATGGGTCAAACGGCTGAAAACGTGGCTAACCAATGGCAGATCACACGTGACATGCAGGATGCATTTGCTGTCGCGTCCCAGAACAAAGCCGAAGCCGCGCAAAAAGCTGGCAAGTTCGCAGATGAAATCGCTGCCTTCACAGTGAAGACCCGTAAGGGTGACATCATTGTAGATCAAGACGAGTACATCCGCCACGGTGCCACTCTTGAAGCCATGGCGAAAATGCGCCCAGCCTTCGCTAAGGACGGGTCCGTGACCGCCGCCAACGCCTCTGGCTTGAACGACGGCGCTGCGGCAACATTGCTGATGTCAGTTGACGACGCCGCTAAGCGCGGTATCAAAACGCTCGGTCGGATCGCGTCCTACGCGACGGCTGGTCTTGATCCATCGATTATGGGTGTTGGTCCGGTAATGGCGTCACGCAAAGCGCTCGAAAAAGCCGGCTGGACTGTAGATGATCTTGACCTCGTTGAAGCCAACGAAGCGTTTGCGGCGCAAGCCTGTGCAGTGAACAAAGACATGGGCTGGGATCCGGCCATTGTGAACGTGAATGGTGGTGCAATTGCTATCGGCCACCCAATTGGTGCGTCTGGCTGTCGTGTGCTGAATACGTTGTTGTTTGAAATGCAGCGCCGTGATGCGAAAAAAGGTCTGGCCACGTTGTGCATCGGCGGCGGCATGGGTGTCGCGCTGTGTGTTGAGCGTGACTAAAAGTCTTTGCGGGGTGACGTCAAATCACCTCGCATTTTGCGCGCAATAAAGTTGCGCATTAGATTGCATCTGTATAATTTGATTACAATATAAATTTCTTGAAGGAGAATCTCATGTCTCGTGTTGCACTTGTTACCGGCGGGTCCCGCGGTATTGGCGCCGCCATTTCGACCGCACTGAAGGCCGCAGGTTACTCTGTTGCTGCGACTTATGCGGGCAACGATGAAAAAGCCGCCGCGTTCACCGCTGAAACAGGCATCAAAACCTACAAGTGGGATGTCGGAAATTACGAGGCATGTGCAGCAGGTATTGCCGAAGTCGAAGCAGATCTTGGTCCGGTTGAGGTTTTGGTAAACAACGCTGGAATCACCCGCGATGCGCCATTCCATAAAATGACGCCGACGCAGTGGAAAGAAGTCATGGACACGAACCTGTCCGGCGTCTTTAACATGACCCACCCTGTGTGGCCGGGCATGCGTGAACGCAAATTTGGTCGTATTGTCACGATTTCTTCGATTAACGGCCAGAAGGGTCAATTCGCACAGGTCAACTACGCGGCTGCGAAAGCAGGCGACATCGGCTTTACCAAATCATTGGCCCAAGAAGGCGCGCGCGCTGGTATCACAGTGAATATCGTGGCGCCCGGCTACATCAACACTGACATGATGGCGACGATCCCAGAAAAAGTTATGGATTCGATTGTTGGCGCGATTCCTGTTGGCCGTCTTGGCGAAGCAAGTGAGATTGCGCGCGCTGTTGTGTTCCTTGCGTCTGACGATGCGGGTTTCATAACTGGCTCTACGATTTCTGCGAATGGTGGTCAGTACATGTCGTAAGACAGTACCGCCTTACCGAAACAAAAAAGGGCCAGTCATTTCGACAGGCCCTTTTTTCATGATCCGATCGACTGGGAGGAAGATCGCGGATCAAGGTTGTTATGTTACGCTTGGCTAGTTTCAGGCTGCCTGTGCGGCCATTGGCGCAATGCTTGCCTTGCGTGTGAACATCGCAACAAAGAACGCACGGATTGCTGCGTTACGCTCTGCATGGGCGCGTTCGATAGCTTCGCGAATAACTGTGTTTGTTGTGATAGCGTGCATTTCCATATCTCCTGATGAATCAAGTTCACTTGATCTGACCTCTTTATGCTATGCGCTAACAAAACTGACAAACGAGACTTTTCATATGTTCAGTTAAGATATACTGATGTGAAATGCCTGAACGCCTTCCCCCCCTCACCGCCTTCCGTGCGTTTGACGCTGCGGCACGTCATATGTCGTTTGCAAGAGCAGCATCTGAACTCAACGTGACACCTGCCGCGTTATCGTTTCAAATCAAATCGCTAGAGGAACATTTGGGTCATCCACTGTTTCGCCGATTAAATCGGGCAGTTGAATTGACCGAATCAGGGAAAATTCTTGCTCCCGGTGCAGCCGAAGGGTTCGAGATTCTGACCAAAGCCTGGTCAGCCACAAAGCGCCTACATGATAACCGTACGTTAACTGTGACCGCAGGCCCGAGCTTTACATCAAAGTGGCTTGCTCCGCGTCTGTTTCAGTTCGCGCAGAACAATCCCGACATTGATTTGCGGTTCTCAGCAAGTCTGCGATTGGTGGATTTCACGCGCGACGAGGTTGATGTAGCAATCCGGTTTAGCCAGCACGGTGATGAAGGCGTATATAGTGAGACGATCATCGAAGAATGGCTTTCGCCGATGGTTGCACCCGCGTTGGCTGCACAAATCAAATGCCCCAAAGATCTGCTAACTATGCCGTTGCTGCACCAAGATGATATCACATTTTTGCAGCCGCCAGCGGATTGGGATGCTTGGTTTCGCGCAGCCGGGCTCTCGCCACCAGCGACGGCTGGCACACATTTCAGCCAAAGTGACCATGCTGTAAATGCGGCGCTTTCGGGCGGCGGCGTTATGCTGGGGCGGGTGTCTATGACCGAAAGGCACCTTAACGAGGGACGCCTTGTGATGCCCTTTGATTTGACGATTTGGAGCAATGCGAGCTACCGGATCGTGTGCACATTGGGCGCTGAAAACAGGCCACAGGTCGCACGATTGATAGAATGGGTGAGGGAAGAAGTTGCTGCAATTGATGTCCTCGCACAAAGCCGAACATTCGCAGAGCCTCGCAAGTTTTAAGATGGGTCGGCGCATGTTACGCCGACCCAAAGGTACTGTAGTTAACCGGTGCTAAGCCGCGAAATTTCTTCTTTGAGGTGGAGTTTTTGTTTCTTGAGGCGTGCGATCTCAAGGCCGTCGGTGCCAGCGCTTCGCTGCATCATCTCGACGTTATCAGAGAGGTGTTGGTGCTTCTTTTTTAGTTCCTGCAAGTGCGAACTTAAGCTCATTGTCGTCCTCCAGTTAAAGTGTACCCGATCACTGCACCACAGATTGCGCTACCTGTCACGCTGCAGAGCAGCATATCGTCCTTTGAGCAGCTTGCTGCCAATGTATTGATGAAACGTTAATCGGAGATGGGAAAATACGCGCCATCGCGCAAAATCTTTTTGGCGGCAGTCGTATAGCTTTCCACATCGCCTTGTTTTACTAGGTTTCCGTGCATGACAAGTGGGCAAGACATCATAAATGGGCCCCGGCCACTATGTTTGGCTTGCAACAAGAATAGGCCGGGCGCTGCATTCGCTTGAGCGGCGATTGGTCGCAGTTTAATGGATCCTAGACGACCGCTAACCGCAGTCAAAACCTCGGGAAGACGGGTCATGTGCTGTATGATCGTTAGCGTCCCTTTTGGCGCAAGCCGTTTAATGCCGACATCTAACCAGTCCCCCAAGGGCGTGTCACCTGCAAGGGCCACATCCCGTCCGGCATCCTTTGCGGAATTACCTTGCGCGCGGTCATAATAGGGCGGGTTCATCATGACATGCGAGAATTGTTGTTGGCGTAAATCAATGGGCAGTGACCGGAGGTCTGCGCAAATAATTGTCATATTTGCTTTGTTTGACACAGCGTTTTTCGTAGCCAGGTCCGCGTAGTCAGGCTGCAATTCGACCCCAGTCAGGGTCAAACCAGTCACGCGTGCACCAAGACAAAGTGATGCCACACCGACACCACAGCCCAGTTCCAGCACCGTATCATTGGTTTGCGCGGGTATCGCTGCAGCCATTAGAACCGCATCAATTCCTGACCGAAACCCACGTTTTGGCTGCAAAGCGTACACTTTACCGCCCAAGAACGCGTCGTTTGTAGTCTCAAAGGTCACCGACCTAGGTCAATCTCTGCGTCACGCATAATCGCTTCAGCCATGAACAGATCGCGGTCCACGACCATCAAGCGACGTGGCATTATGCCTATGCTACCTTCTAGGATGCTCATGTTTACGTCGAACTGAAATGAGGTTATATCCTCACTATCGAGAAGGGCCGTAGCAAGGGCGATGACTGTTGGGTCGTTGGTGCGCAAAAGTTCTTTCATAATCCTGACGTAAGACGCATTATCGTCTTTGTCCATAAACTGACGGATCCCGTGATGAGCCTTGATGTCGCTGCTACAAAACCTCACGAACGCCTAGCTGTGGCCCTGTCAGACGATTTGACGGCTGTGAATGAGATGATTCGCGCGCGGATGGCGTCAGAACACGCGCCGCGCATCCCACAGGTCACAGCACATTTGGTTGAAGCAGGCGGGAAACGTCTGCGCCCGATGCTGACCTTGGCGGCTGCGCGGATGTGTGGCTATAACGGTCCGTATCATGTGCATTTGGCGGCGACGGTAGAGTTTATTCACACGGCAACTTTGCTACACGACGATGTTGTGGACGAAAGCAATCAACGGCGCGGCCGGCCAACTGCCAACCTGCTGTGGGACAACACCTCGTCAGTATTGGTTGGCGACTATCTGTTTGCTCGATCGTTCCAGCTGATGGTTGAAACAGGGTCGATGCGGGTACTGGATATCCTCGCCAATGCCTCTGCCACGATTGCTGAAGGTGAGGTGTTGCAGCTGACTGCTGCCGCTGATCTGACAACAACGGAAGAGATTTACTTCAAGGTTGTCCGCGGAAAAACCGCGGCGCTGTTCTCTGCTGCGATGGAAGTTGGTGGCGTGATTGCGGACCAAGATGAGGCCACGGTGAAAGCCTTGTTTGACTACGGCGATACGCTTGGCATCGCGTTTCAAATTGTTGACGATCTGCTGGATTACGGTGGAACAGAGGCGATAGGTAAGAACACCGGTGATGATTTCCGGGAACGCAAACTTACTCTGCCGGTGATCCGCGCAATTGCTGCGGCTGACGATGCCGAACGTGAATTTTGGGCGCGGACGATTGGGAAGGGCCGTCAGAAAGACGGCGATTTGGATCACGCGATTTCACTTCTTGCTAAGCACGGTGCAATGGAGACAACGCGCCAAACCGCGCTAGAATATGTGGTTCAATCCAAGGCAGCCCTGGCGGCGCTACCGGACAGTGAAATTCGTGAGATGCTGATGGATCTGGCGGATTATGTGGTGGCGCGGATTACCTAAGCGGGTGCGTCTAGAGTTGTGTTGAAGCCTTTGGCAGGAGTTATTTTGGCCAGATGAAGCAGGGGCGCGGTGTGCGTCTTAAGTGCCGAGGACTTCTGCGGGTGTGACCCACCATCCCATTTCAGCGACTTGGATGATCCGCGCTGCGTGGCGTGCGTCGGCCATGTTTTTGGTGATGCCAAAGCACGTTGCCCCAGACCCCGACATACCCGCGAACGCAATTGTTGGATTTTTGTTCAGACGGTCAATCGCCGCTTTGATCGCGGGTGCTGTCTTTATCGCTGGTGGCTGTAGGTCGTTGCGTTGTGCTGCAAGCCAGTCGGCGAAATCTGCAAAGCTGAGGTTTTCTGGGATGTGGTCCATCGGTGGGTTTTGCTTGGTCGCAAGGCCATCGAAGACTGCACCAGTTGGGACAGAGACCTTTGGGTTAATAAGAACGAGGGCGCAGGTTGGAAGCTTTGGGACTGGGGCGAGCAGTTCTCCAATGCCTGACATGCGGGTCGGTGTGGGACTGCGCATGCAAACAGGAACATCAGCGCCCAGCATGAGAACCTCAGTGTTCGACGCAGACAAAGGTGAGACCTCCCAGAGCTCTGCAAGAAGCTTAAGAGTTGTAGCCGCGTCAGATGAACCACCGCCCAATCCCGCCGCATTTGGCAGGTGCTTTTCGACTGTAATCGCAGCCCCTTTGATCACGCCACGGATACGGCGCAATGTTTCAGCGGCGCGCAGGATAAGGTTTGTGCCGTCAGTTGGGACGCCAAAGGCAAATGGGCCACTCACAGCTAAAGTTAGGGTGTTTGCAGGGGCCACTTTGATGACGTCGCCCGCATCTGTGAACACCACAAGACTGTCGAGCAGGTGATATCCGTCGTCGCGCTGTCCGGTAACGTGTAAGGTCAGGTTCACCTTGGCGGGGGCAATCGCTTTACTGGATCCCATCGGCAACGCGAGTCGCTTCGGCGCCTTCCTCAATCAAGACGGCATCAAGGCCAATCTCTAGTTTGCGGCGAATACGATCAGCATCCACGCTAGTATCTTCGGAAAAGGATAGCGCGCGGTTCCATTGAAAACGCGCTTCAATTTCACGGCCAACAGCCCAAAACGCATCACCAAGGTGGTCATTCACAACAGGATCGACGGCTTCAAGGGCCGCGGCATTTTCAAGATGGACAACGGCTTCCTCGTATCGACCCATTTGAAACAGAACCCATCCTAGACTATCCACGATCGCCCCATTTTGGGGTTGGATAGCCACTGCCTTTTCAATCATCGCAAGGGCCTCATCGAGTTTTTCACCGCGTTCTACCAATGAATACCCGAGGTAGTTTAGAACTTGTGGTTGGTCCGGTCGAAACACCAGTGCGGCGCGAAAATCGGCCTCAGCCTTTGGCCAATTGTCCAACTCATGATACGTCACAGCCCGGGTGTAATACACAATCCAGCGCGCAGGGTCTGTCGGTGCGTAAAGGTCTAGCGCTTGCGAATAAGCAGTATTGGCTTCCTCCGTTTGGTCAGATTGGCGCAACGTATCACCAAGGCTCACGTAGACGGCTGCCATATCTGGAAAATCGCGTGTCATCGCACGCAGCACTTCAATTGCACCCTCAAAGTTGCCGCCCTTACGCAACGCCTCAGCCCGGCCAAGTTCGGCAATGGCATAGGCGGGATCATCGCGCGGGACACTAGTATAGGTCTCATTTGCAAGCTCAAACCGACCAAGATCTTCGAGTAGACCCGCAACAAGTAGCAAAGCTTCCGTGTTGTCTGGCACCAGAAATTCAGCGGCACGGGCGTAAATAAGTGTGTAGGTGTCAGGGGCATCTGACCGCAATTCTTCTGCGACAGCGAGGTAAATTTCGCCCATGCCTTGCGTTGGTGTGGTGACAATATTGTACGGCACAGCACCGTTGTTTTTAATTCTATCGCGCAAATCTACGAGGCGGGGATCAAGTGTATCGCCGAATACCGTGTTGATCAGAGCAAGGGCTTCATCGCGCCGGTCAAGCTGGGTCAAGATTTGAGCATGGGCGATTGCGCTGCGGCGATTGTGACGCGGTCCACCGTTTTGTGTGGTGAGATCAAAAACGCGGATCGCCTCGTCGAGGTTCCCAACAGAGGCATAAGCAAGCGCCTTATGATAGACACCAAAGGATTGCAGACCTGCCGCCTCAGACACCTCATCAAAGCGCATCATTGCTTTGTCGATTTCACCAAGCGCCATATGCGCCCAACCTTGGGACAATCCGTCAACCATTGGACTAATCTGCTGGCCCATTTCCAGAGCCGTGAAGATCGCAGCCCAATTTTTCGTTTTGATAGCCTGTACGGCGATCATGATATTGGAGATTTGGCGATTGATCCCAAGATCATTCATGCCGTTTGCAATCGCCACAGCATTCTCAAAGCGAGCTAGTGCAATGTTTGTCGTTAGCGCGTTTTCCAAAAGGGCCGGATGGGTTGGATCAGCAAGCAACGCCTCAGTGAAATATCGCGCACCATATTCGAAATCCGCAGCCAGTCCGGCCTGACGTGCCGCAAGATAGGCGCCTGCATTCGGTCCAGTTGTTTGCGCCGTTGCGATGCTACTGCTTGCCATAAGTCCAGCGATCATTGCGTTGCGAAGTTTTTGTGAAAACACCTGTGTTAGTCCCTTTTCTCTGTCCCAGTAAAAAGCCTATGGGACGAATTGTTTTGGCGCAAACGATTGATAAAATTTGGGCGGTAAGTCGCGGATGGAAAATGGATAAAAACTGGTTGTGACCAGATATAAAAAGATAGGCAGGAAATGCGCCATGGCGTGGCCCATCATAGGTGGCAGCAATAGGTGTCGTATGTGCGCGTTTTCAGACTGTTAGACTGTTACACTGTTAGGTTGCGAGTGTGAGTGATTTCCAACTTTTGTCACCACCTTGATGTAGATTCATTTTTAGATGGTTCAGGCCCGCGACCTCGAACTGCAAAGGCCCCGCAAGTGCGAGGCCTCGTCGCTATCTGTGGTTGGATCACATATTTGGATAGTTCGGTCCATCGCCGCCTTGTGGCGTTGTCCACGTGATGTTCTGGCTTGGGTCTTTGATGTCGCAGGTCTTGCAATGCACGCAGTTCTGGAAATTAATCTGGAACTTCGTGTCCGCCCCGGTTCCCGTAAACTCGTAGACACCCGCTGGGCAGTACCTAGCTGACGGACCTGCGTATTTGGCAAGGTTCACGCTGACTGGCAACGATGGATCGGCCAGATGCAAGTGCGCAGGCTGGCTTTCTTCATGGTTGGTAAAGCTGAATGCGACGTTGGTTAGGCGGTCAAACGACAGTTTCCCGTCTGGCTTTGGGTACTTAATCTCTTTGTGCTTGCTCGCTTCTTCTGTTGCGTCAGCGTCGGACTTGCCGTGTTTAAGGTTCAGCGGAGACGTCCCAAACAGATTGTTGCACCACATATCGGCACCGCCCACGGTAAGCGACGCCATGAGCCCAAAGCGAGACCAGAGTGGCTTTACGTTGCGCACGCGTTTCAGGTCTTTCCCGATTGCACCTTCACGAACGGATTTTTCATAGTTCACCAACTCGTCACCGGACCGGCGGGCGTTGATCGCGTGGTGTGCTGCCTCAGCTGCGGCGATGCCTGACAACATTGCGTTATGGTTGCCTTTGATGCGTGGGACGTTGACCATGCCTGCCGAACAGCCCAGCAAAGCGCCGCCCGGAAAGGTCAGCTTTGGCATCGACTGATAGCCGCCTTCGGTGATTGCGCGGGCACCGTAGGCAACGCGCTTACCGCCCTCAAGAAGCTTGGCAATCATCGGATGGTGCTTAAAGCGTTGGAACTCCATGTAAGGGAACATATATGGATTCTTGTAGTTTAGGTGCACCACGAAGCCGACGTAGACTTGATTATTCTCAAGGTGGTAGATGAAAGACCCGCCGCCGGCCTCAGACCCTAAAGGCCAACCCATTGTGTGGGTGACTGTGCCTTCTTTGTGCTTGGCAGGATCAATCTCCCAGATTTCTTTCATGCCCAGACCGTATTTCTGGACATCAGACTTGGCTGCAAGATCGTATCTTGCGATTACTTGTTTGGACAGCGACCCACGCACGCCCTCGGACAGGAACACGTATTTGCCGTGCAGTTCCATGCCCGGCTCATAATTTGGGCCATGCGATCCGTCGGCTTCTTTGCCAAACTCACCAGCAACGACGCCTTTGACTTCGCCGTGGTCGCCATAAACCAACTCAGAACAGGCCATGCCGGGGAAGATTTCGACGCCTAACTCTTCGGCTTGTTCTGCCATCCAGCGGCAAACGTTGCCCATCGAAACGATGTAGCTGCCATGGTTGTTCATCAGCGGAGGCATCACAAGATTCGGAATGCGCACTTGGCCTGCTTCGCCCAGCATAAAGAAATTATCTTCTTTGACAGGCACATTGATTGGGGCACCTTTGGCTTTCCAATCTGGGATCAGCTGATCAATGCCAGAGGTGTCCAAAACAGCACCGGACAAAATATGAGCACCGACCTCTGACCCTTTTTCCAGGACTACGATGTTGGTATCAGCGTTCAGCTGCTTCAGCCGGATCGCTGCTGACAGGCCAGCAGGTCCTGCACCAACGATGACGACGTCATATTCCATTGTTTCGCGTACAGTATCAGCCATGTTGAACCTCTTTCGTGCCAAACGGGCCACGCCCCGCAGTAGTGTTGTGATCTGAGTTAGCGCATTCGGAAAAACAGGGCAATCAAGACGCGACGACAAAGTGTCACGGAGCGGCGCAAGTGGCAAAAAACTAGCTTGTTACATCGGAAATTAGAGTGCGACTAATTTTAGCCTAAGATGCTGACCTCAATACCCGTAAAATCGTCGCCATCAGATAGAATAGTGATGTAGACTTGGACGTTGCCGCGCATGATTTGCTTGGCGACAGCACTGTCCATGCCACCGGCGCTGCGGATCAAATCTGGGATCGCAGAGCGTGCGAATGAATCGTTAAAAAGAGGATCTGATTCGTCACTTTTGTCTGCGAGACCAAAACGGTGGAAATTCGCTCGATCCTGACGGATTACTGATGCCGCATCGCCCAATCGCGTTCCGCTAGAATTGGTTAGGTCATTTCCGCTAATGTAGGCAGTGTAGCTTGCAACGACGAAATCCTCAGCAAAACTAGGTGTCGCAAAAAGACTGATGGCAAGAGCAATATATTTCATAGTAACTTTCGGTGTGACCAATGTGTCAGCGGTCTGTGCCAGAGGATCGTAAAATGGCAAAGTCTGGAAATCCACCATTCATTGTCGACACGTGACGCTTGTGCTTGACTTTATACAGCCCAAATAGGCTATGAACGTCCGAATTAGACTTTTGCCCAAAGGGGTAGCAATCATGGAAAAAATTCCACTTACACGTGGTGGCTTTGATAGGCTTGACGCCGAATTGAAGCATCTTAAAACTGTGGAACGGCCGTCGATCATTCGCGCAATTGCGGAAGCGCGTGAGCATGGCGATCTGTCAGAGAACGCGGAATACCATTCGGCGAAGGAAAAGCAGTCCTTCATTGAAGGCCGTGTGAAAGAGCTGGAAGGTGTGATTTCGCGTGCCGAAATTATTGATCCTAAGAAAATGTCAGGTGCTGTTAAGTTCGGCGCAACCGTGACGATGGCGGACGAAGATACTGACGAAGAAAAGACCTACCAGATTGTTGGTGAATATGAGGCCAGCATTGAGGCGGGTCGTCTCAACATGAAGTCCCCGATTGCCCGCGCATTGATTGGCAAAAATGTTGGTGATAGCGCTGAAGTACGGACCCCCGGTGGGTTGAAAAGTTATGAAATTATTGAAATCGCTTACAAATAATTCCCATTGGTTTGGTAAGATGGAAAATGGTGGAACGGCCCAACATACCCGCAGTCGCAATTGCGCCAAGCAGGACTGAAGTGATCGCGCTGATCTTGTCAGTGGGCTGGATGACTGCAGTCAGCGTCTTCTTTTGGGCTGTCCCCACCAACCTTGCAGGTGAAGGGTTCGATAGTCTTCGGTTTGTATTGACGCTGATGGCAGTTTTCCTGCCTGTTGTGATGATTTGGGTGGCAGCGGTTGCTGCACGCTCTGCCAAGATCATGCGGACAGAAGCGCAGATATTGCACGAAGCCATCGACACATTGCGTGATAATGTCATGACTGAACGACAGGGTAACCCGTTAACCACTGATGCGTCAGTCGAGCGGAAGTTGACTCAAATAGCGCAGGCGACGAAAAAGCCGGAAGCGCCGCTTGCGACCTTTACTAGCTCACGCGAAAGCGGTGGTAAGCTTGAGATCACGTCGGTGAAAACCATTCCACCTGAGCAGCCCACGTTGGCATTCGATGTTCAACCTGAAGATAATACGCCGCCTTTGCCGCGCGTTGATCTGATCCGTGCGTTAAACTTTCCTGATACCGAAAGCGATGCTATCGGTTTTGCTGCGCTGCGTAAGGCGCTAAAAGATCGGACCGCGCGTCAGTTGGTGCAAGCCAGTCAAGACGTGCTGACCTTGTTGTCGCAAGACGGTATTTACATGGATGACCTACAACCAGATCGGTCTCGCCCAGAACTTTGGCGCAGATTTGCCCAAGGCGAACGCGGTCGCGCCATTGGTGCGCTGGGCGGTGTGCGCGATCGAACATCGCTTGCACTGACGACGGCTCGGATGCGCGAAGACCCTATTTTCCGCGATGCTTGTCATCACTTCCTGCGCCACTTTGATAAAATGCTCGTGTCATTTGAAGTCGTCGCAACCGATGCCGAATTGATTCAAATGTCAGACACCCGCACCGCCCGTTCGTTTATGCTGCTGGGTCGTGTGACGGGGGCTTTTGATTGATCGCTGTCTTCTTGCAAACGCTGCCATTCTTTGGGCTGATCGCCCTTGGATATGGCGCTGCGGTGCGCGGTTTCTTTAACGCCGAGGCGACCGGCTACCTGACTAAATTTGTGTTCTACTTTGCGCTGCCTGCAATGCTGCTGCGGTTTGCGGGGTCATTGAACCTGTCTGATGTCCTTGATTGGTCTTTTGTAGGGGCCTATTTCGCGGGGTCATTCGCGGTCTATGCCTTCGCCACGCTCGTCGCGATGGCCAGAAAATTGCGTGTGGCAGAGGCTGCGATTGAGGCGCAATGTGCGGTCATCGGCAATGTTGGTTTCCTTGGTATTCCGATGCTGGCACTGTTGCTGGGTGAACAAGCCATTGGGCCAATTATGATGGTTTTGGCTGTTGATCTGGTGCTCTTTGGAGGGCTTGTTGTGATTCTGATTACGGGGTCGCAGGACGGGCGAATGCAGTTGGGCGTTCTCAAAACTGTTGGAATGGGCCTGATCAAAAACCCGATGATTGTGTCTATCGTGCTTGGTTTGGTTTTGTCGACGCTCCAGGTCGATTTACCGCAACCCGCCGACGAGTTTTTGACGCTTTTGGGTGGTGCTGCAACGCCCGGTGCTTTGTTTGCTATCGGCGCGTCACTCGCCAGTAAATCGGCTGAACGTCTGAGTGTCGCTGGGTGGTTAACCGTTTGTAAGTTGATCCTGCATCCTGCCGCCGTTGGCATTGCTGCGATCTACATCTTCCATGTCGATCCCGTTTCAACAGGTATGATGATCGCCGCTGCATCCCTCCCTGTCGCGGGCAACGTATACATCATCGCGCAACACTATGCGGTCGCCCCCGCCCGTGTGTCTGCTGCAATTTTGATTTCAACGATTTTCAGCGTTCTGACCATACCGGTGATCATCGGATGGGTGACAACCCTGTGATGCTCAGTTAGCCCTTATGCAAACATAAGGGCGAGCCGATGAAAACGATCTCTGAAAACCTTTGCTTTGGTGGAACCCAAGGCGTTTATTCACATTTATCAAAGGCAACGGGAACAGAGATGACGTTTGGTCTGTTTCTGCCAGCTGAGGCTGTTGACGGCCCAGTGCCAGTGCTTTGGTATCTTTCAGGCCTGACCTGTACGCATGCCAACGCGATGGAAAAGGCTGGTGCGCAGTCTTGGGCAGCTGACCACGGTATTGCGTTGATTTTCCCGGATACATCGCCGCGCGGCGAAGGTGTGCCGAATGATGAAGCTTATGATCTTGGCCAAGGCGCTGGGTTCTATTTGAACGCAACGCAGGACCCTTGGGCAAAGCATTTTAAAATGTGGGACTATATCGCTGAGGAATTGCCGACGCTTGTCGCCGAAAATTTCCCGCTGGATATGGGTAGCCAAGGCATCACCGGTCATTCGATGGGTGGCCACGGTGCGTTGACCCTCGCGATGTCATTGCCGGGTCGGTTCCAGTCCGTTTCGGCCTTTGCGCCGATCTGCCATCCAACGCAAAGCGATTGGGGCCGCAAGCAGTTCAGCGCGTATCTTGGTGAAGATGAAGCCACATGGGCCGCCCATGATGCAACGCTGTTGATGCGTGAAGTGGGCTTTGACGGTCCAGTGTTGATCGACACCGGAACCGACGATCAATTTGGCGATTTGCTTGGCACTCATCACCTTGCTGGGGCCATCGTAGAGCGGCGCCAAGAGGGTCATGTGCGCATGCAAAAGGGCTATGATCATTCGTATTATTTCATCTCAACGTTCATGGAAGACCACATGATTTTCCACGCTGAGGCGCTTTATAAATGATGTCTAACTGCCCGGAGGGACGCTTTTGATTTACGTAGATGCCGATGCCTGCCCTGTGAAGGCAGAGGTCGAACGTGTCGGCACGCGCCATAAGCTCAAGATGTTTGTGGTCTCTAACGGCGGTATCCGGCCTTCGCCTAATCCATTTGTCGAAACAGTTGTGGTGCCCGATGGGCCTGACATCGCGGATATTTGGATTGCAGACCGCGCGACCAAGGGCGACGTTGTGATCACGGGTGACATTCCTTTGGCAGCACG
>JAPKCP010000400.1 GCA_028822885.1 Yoonia sp.
CGCAGCTTTGGCGCGCTGGCCAAGGTCCTCGATGACGGCTGCGATGTTTTGCGCCGCGTCAGTTTTGTTCATGACAACTTTATTCATAGTTTTGGTTCCTTAATGCGGCCCCTTAAGGGCAGCGCTTTATTTCAATGCATCGGCGCGCGCATAGGCGGCCTGCACGGTGTCATGCAGCAACCCGTCAAGTTGTGCGCCGCGCATCAGTTGTGCCAAACCGGCCTGCGTCGTCCCGTTCTTACTCGTGACCGAATTTCGCAAATCTTCCAACGATGCGTCCGATTGGCGTGCGGTTTCGACCGCTCCTGCAATCGTATCGAACACCAGTGATCGGGCTGTGTCTTGATCAAATCCGACGGCTTTGGCCGCCTCGACATAGCTGCGCATTATCTCGAAAACATACCCCGGCCCGCTGCCGCTCACAGCTGTCAGGCGGTCAATTTCGTCTTCGCTTTTCAGTTGAACGCAGGTCCCCGTGCGGGCGATGAGCGCGGTTACATCTCCCATTTGCGTAACTGTACAAGCCCTATTTGGGAATAACCCCGAAACGCCAAGCCCGACCATTGCGCCCATGTTGGGCATCACCCGCACGATTGCGGCGTCCCCCACAACCTTTGCGATTGTTGCAACACTGCACCCCGCTGCGATGGACACAAAGCAGCCGCCAGACTTTAGCGCTGGCGCGTAATCCGGCAGAACATCCGCAATCATCTGCGGCTTAATCGCAATCAAAACCACATCAAAAAAGCCCACAGGTAGATCTGTCGCTTTTGACACATGGGTCACGCCATCCGGCAAGTCTGTCGCGGCGGGATCAGCGACGGTAATGTGATAGGCGTCTGTGTCAGCCCATTGCCGCAACATCGCGCCACCCATCTTGCCGCATCCGATCAAAAGTACCTTCATTTTCATCTCTTTCTGGTTCGACAGCCTGTCCTGAAATCGCCGGGCAGTATCGCACACGCAATCGGGGCTGTTCATCATCGCATACCGTTCGCCAAAACCGCGGTGCGCACCGCATGTCGGGCAGCTACCTGTTTGCATTCCCATGTCGGGTGCATGTTATACGTCGGCGAATCACTAGAATGAGCACAGCTACAGGGCGGCGTCGTATGACGCAAACCGCCCGTGAAGTTTCATTATAAATCAAAAAGTTACCGGAGGTAATTGTGACAAAGAAGAAAAAAATCGTCGTCAAGATCGGATCCAGTCTGTTGGCAAACAGTGACAGGCTCACGCTTCGATATGCCTTTATGAACGGCTTGATGAGCGACCTCGCGCAGCTGCAAAAAGAAGGCTACGACATCATTCTCACGTCCTCTGGTTCGGTCGCATTGGGGTTGAACATGATCGGTAAACGCCCCGAAGATGCGGGCATCATGGACAAGCAGGCGGCGGCTGCGTGCGGTCAGCCGCTGCTGATGAATGCCTACCGTCAAGTCGCGTCAGAGCATGGCATGGGCGTCGGACAGATGCTTGTGACCGCTGGCGATATGGAAGAAAGACGGCGCTTTTTGAACATCAAGAACACCATGTCCAGATTGTTCGAAAGCGACATTATGCCGATCATCAACGAGAACGATTCCGTGGCGACCCACGATTTGCGCGTGGGCGATAACGATCGCCTGTCAGCCAAAGTGGCCCAGATGATCGAGGCCGATGTGTTGATCATCTTAACCAGCGTTGAGGGACTATTTGATCGCGATCCATCGGACCCGCATGCAAAGTTTATTGCGGAAGTTGAAGACGTCAGCGAGCATCTGGAATCCACTACGGGCGTCAGTACACTGGGCAGCGGCGGCATGCTAACAAAAATGCAGGCAGCCAGCATGGCGCAGAATGCCGGTGTGGAAACGATTATTGCGGACGGGATTATTGAACGTCCAGTGTCGTCGGTTCTGAAAAACGAACGCCGATATACGCGCTGTCTTGTAACAGGTGAAACGGCATCGCCACTTAAGGTCTGGCTTAGCAATCGGTTGCAGGTCTCTGGCACGCTCGTGGTTTCAAGCGAAGTGGCCGCGTCGGTGATTGCCGGTGACTGCGGGATCACCCGGGAAGACGTGATTTCAATTCAAGGCGAATTCACCAAGGGCGACGTGCTACATGTTTACGATGAAAAAGGAACGGAAGTGGCTCGTGGCCTAACTAACTTTTCATCTGAGGAAACGATGCTAATGGCCCGTCACATTGAAATGCCGATTGAAGATGTGATCGGCTACAAAACGAAAAGCGACATCATCGCAGTGGCGAACATGCTGGTTCTTGAA
>JAPKCP010000109.1 GCA_028822885.1 Yoonia sp.
TCAATTTTAGCAAAGCTGCTGGTCTGATTTGATAAGCCTCTGCAGAGACTTTATTGTGTGAATGGGGGCAAAATCTGACGAGGCAAATCTTTTATGTGTAAAATTTGGCCAGACGGGTCATTTTAGAGCGCAGATCTACTCCACAGACCGTGTAATTGTGCCATGTTCTGAGACGCGTAACACAAAATAGCAGCTTCTGACGGACCCTTCAGGATCGCGACTGATCCGGCGTCGCCTAGCGCATCGTTGAGGCAAATAAATCCTGATTCGCCTGCAAGTTGGTCCACAGAGCCAGAGAAATCAGCCCATTTCACCGCAATTGCGGCTTTGAGCACCGCAAGCGTTGCGCCATCACCGCCAGTTTTATTGTCCGTATCGTCATTCAATACGACCCATGCCGTAACAAGATCACCACAGGCCCGCGCAAAAGCGATCATCGGCGTTGGTGGCTGTGGATGAAGGTCGACGTCCCAATGATCGGCAAGGCTTTGTGCGGATAGGCCTTCATCAGACTGCCCACCCATCGCATCAGGATCGTCGCTGACGACCGTCATTTGTCCAGCAGTAGCAGCGAATTGGCCAATAATGTCGAACAATCCCTCGATCACCTCCGGCTCATCGCGTGAAACTACTTTGCCAAGAACCCCCATGACGCCTTTGATATCCTTGGATGCTTTTACCAAACCGCGCAAACGCCGCCCGCCTGCAACTAGTGAAATCTCAGATTCACTCATCTGGAAGGTCAGCTTGCGGGGCAAGACCGTCATGTCGATTTCAGTCAGGATTGCGGTCAAAACAGGTGGTGTGACACCGTCGGACACAACCCGTAGGCCATTTTCAAAGCTCTCGTCCTCAGCTGCGAGAGCGGCTAGTTTCTGGGAAAGGGTCTGTTTATCCATCACAAAGGTGATCCTGCATCGTGTGACATGGGCGCAGAATGCGGGTCTGTCAGGACCCACTGCTGATTTTTTGAAGCGTCGGGCGCGCGGCATTTATGAACGCTGAGACGTCAATGTCTGGCTGACAAACGCAGCACAACACATCGGCGGGTTCTCCGCTTGCACGTAAAAAGATGGTAAGTTGGTCGCGTGTCGCAATTAGGGCCGTATCGCTTTGACCTTCGCCGAAGTTCGGGCTCCCCGGCTTGCCAAGACTTTTCGCCGCATCAGCGCACAGTGCATTCAAGGCCTCGCGTTGCTGCGGGGCGTTCGTATTTGTGACCAAAACCATGTTCGTGGATAAATCCGCAAAAGCCAGCGTCTTGCACTGGGGAAACTGGCTAAACAGCGCATCCAAGTCTTCTGTCGCCATATCTTGCGCACTCTATCTCATTACACCCATTTCTCTCTTTTATGATATTTGGACGCGCGGGGGAAGAGAGGGTTGCGATCACAGGTTGATTAGGATGCAATCTGAGTCGTATTTGCCGAAATGTCCTTGTCTGTATTGACGATCGGGCGCGCCGAACTTGACCGCATTTTGTGGACAGAGCCTTGGGATGACGCTGCACTGCGCGGGCTAACGCGACGCGGGACCACGGCTGATGCTTGTAAATCGCGGCCTTTGACAATTGGATCGGTCAGCAAAAGGACTGCCGGGGTAGCGTCCGCTGGTTTGGGGATAGTCGCACCTGACGCATATAACGCCTCAGTTGTGCCAGCGACTGCGGTCGTCAATTCTTGAACCATCTCAATGAGGTGATCGGAAAACGCACCAGCGCCACTTGCATACCATTCATCAAAATCTTCGTCAGCATTCAGTGCGCGGAGCAATGCAATCGGGAAGATCGCGGCGAACTGACCCTTTGTTTCATGCCTCACACGCGCCAAAACGCGCTGTTGGTCGCGTTCGGTCATCAGTTTGTCAAAACGAGTGATCAAAAGAATCGACCTACGACGCACTGCTTCTGGGATTTGTGCCCAAAGCGCTGCTTCAGATTGGCGCCAAGCTTGGGTTGCGTGGGTACACCATAGCACAGCGTCAACTTCGCTCAACATTCTGTCAACAACATCCGTGGACATGTTCGGGTCTGAAATACCCGGAAAGTCGATCAAATCGCACACGTCAAGGATGTCGCTTTCAAAGAACAGGCGAATAACACGGGTGTTTTCAACGCCAACTTCATCGAGGTGCGATAGGGAAATTAGGTCTTCAGTGCCATCAATATCAACACGGTATGGGGGCTGACTGCCCGCAGCCATCCACACTGGGGGCAAACGCGTGGCCGTGACCTTTTCTGGCAAAGGGCGTGACCCCAGCAAAAGATTCGACAATGTACTCTTGCCAGCACTGAATTCACCCAAAAGCGCAATTCGTGGCTTACGGTTTAGTGAAGTGGAATAAGTCAAGCGGCAGCGCCTCCAGTTTTCAGGGGTTCAACGTCGTAGTCTTCATCACCAATCGAAAGCTCCTCAAAGATGATGTCGAACAATTCTTCGCGCTCTTGTTGCGCTGTAATTCCAAACAAACCTTTCAGATCATCTGGGCCAACTTGCGACTTTTCTGCGACGTCAGTCAGGATTCCGCGCTGTTCAGCAAGAAAATCGGCCATATCGCCGAGGGCGGACTTGCGGATTTCATGAAGTTGACGGGTCTTGAGGTCCTCTATGATGGGAGCAGTTTCAGCCTCGATCAGTTCATAGAAATTGCTGGCAAAGGCGTGATATCCTTTGCGGCGCTGCCACCATCCCTTCCACCATGATGTTTGCAGATCAAGTGCGATGGTTTGACCCAAAGACACTGGGGCCGGCACGCTAGGTGCGTCGGGTGGGGTGACACTAAAGTTTTTGACATCAACGGGGAACGCTGCACCGTATAACTCAGTCAAATCGGATGCTGCATCGCCAAAGGTGGCGTCACACATCGCGGTGAAATCTTTCTTCATGACCTGATAACCAGTGCGCAATAGAATACGCAGGCCATCGGGGCTATATTGCCAAAGCTTGTCTTCGCCCTGTGTCTCAAGGTGTTGAATAAGGCTTTTAACCGCACGATCCAGGAACCTCTTATTCGACTGGTCAATTCGGCGACCAAATTTTGCGAAAACTTCGTCTAAACCATCATTAAGGGCTTGGATATGCTCGGCATCAATATTGTCGAGATGACCAATGAGAGTAGCCTTATCCATGGTGTTGACGCTATTGCCCTTAAGCCGCATCGACACCATTGAGCTGGACGCGCGTAATCCCGCGACGTGGTTTTGCGCACTTTTGCGAATAGATGTTAGGCGTTCAAGGCCGGGACCTTCGGCAATTCGTGCAGCAATCGCATCGAACAAATGTGGCAAGCCTGAAAGTTGCCAGACCATTTCAAACGGGTCCATATCCGTTGCGCTATCGCCAATGATAGATTCGGCATAGTTGAATAAGGCATCAGCGCTATCGTCAACGATCTCAGACAGATCACCGCCCAGCGCCATGTTGGCCCAATAGGCAGAGCCAAATAGTACTTTGGCTGCTTTTGGCCCGTTGTTATCAGCCAGTGTTTGCATGATTGACGCGCGAATCTCAGGGATTTGGCTCGCGGGATCGGACAATTCATCAACGCGGTTCACGAAAATCACAACTTGACGGCTTTTCACGTTTGAGATTAATCGGATTAAGCCCATGTCCATTGTGGAAAGTGCCTGATGTGCAGACAAAACAACAACACAAATCTGGCTATCGCGCAGGGCTTTGATCGTGATCTGTTCGCGCATCATAAAGGTATCGTTCACGCCCGGAGTGTCACGGATGCACAGTGGCATTGGCAGGAATGGTGCGTCGAAATATAGGTCAGCGGATTTGGTGATATCCGCAAAACGGCCTTGCTGTTCAGCCTGCGAAACCTCAGCAAAATCATCGCCTATGCAGACGTAGCGCTGCATAAGATCGTCGTCTACCTCAGCGTAGCTATGTTTTTGACCCAGCAACAATTCAAACTTGCGGCCCAGACGTTTGCGGGTCTTTTCGTACATTTGACTAATTTGTTCACGGATCTTTTCCATCTCTTCGTCGGCACCAGCGCGGTTGGCTAGCTCACCGATGCGGCCACCGTTTTCAACAAGGTGGTCCCATTCGTTTTTGTCAAAGAACTGGAAAGTTGCACGCGGCGCGCCAGCAGGCAAAGGTGTGTTCAGGTGCAGGGATGTAATCACTGATGTCCACGGGTTCACGTCCGCTGGCAACAGGCCCGGACGGCCTGCCATGGCGTTCACAAGCGATGTCTTGCCAGCTTTAATCTGCCCGATCATGGTGATGTTAGGTTCAAAAGCGCGCAGTTGTTTGACCAGCTTTTGGGCCTTCTTCGCAGCCTCTGGGCCACCGATCTTTTCGATATCGAGCAGGGTGTCTTCAAGCTCTCCCAACTCTTCTTGGAAAGCGTCAAGCTTGTTCAGGCCGATGTGCATGAATTCGGGCTGTGGCACTTGGGTCGTGGCACCTGGTTCTTTGGTCAACTTTTCCATGTCACGTTCTTTCCTGCCCGCATTCTACGGATCGTTCGCTCTGGTTTGGGGCCAAATCTGGCCAGAAACCCTCAACTGATGCGTCTAAAGAAACAGTTTGTCGCGGCGGAAGTAAGGCGGAATTTTGCTTAAAAGATGAACGAAATCCGCAGTGGCGGATTATTATGCTGCCTGATTTTGACTGCTATGACGGCTAAGAGAAATTTCTGCCTCAAGGTCACGTTTTAGTTGAATAACAAGGCTTAACGCATCAAGTGCAGCATTATCGTTCTTCTCAATATGCATGAGTTGAACGAGTTCGGCGGCATCACGCGCGCGTATGCGGGACTTTTCAAGAACAGGATCGTTCTTAATGTTCAGGTCCTCAAGAAAATCGCTTAGCCACTGGATGCTATCCGCGGATGCATTCATCAAATCGGTGGGGGTAAGACCTTCAGCCGACGCGAGGTCTTGTGTGAGAATCCGACCCTGTTTTGTCAGATATGTGATCGCCTTATCGTAAGCATCGCAAGTTTCTGGGGTGGCGCGTGGCATGATCGCCGTCGTGCGTGCTTTTGGCATAAAACCCGGGCGCGCTTTTCTGGGCGCTGCAGTTTCTGAGGTTGGTGCAAGTTTAGGTACCGTGCGGGATTCAACCGCAACAAGCTTTGACTTAGCCTGTGGACGTGGTGCAATTCTGGCCTGTGCTTCTGTCATGTTCATTGGCTTAGCTGTCCTCATTTCAACAACCTTTGTTTGCTGGAGTGTTTGAGCAACTGGCGCGGTTTCAACCGCTGCCTTTACTGCAGGCTTTACTGGTGCAACATCAGGCACCTTTGGCGTCAAATCACGTTTTTGCGCAGGATTAGTGGCTGCATTTCGGTAGGTCTCAACCATTATTTCCGCCTGATCGACAGTGGATTGCAGGCTCATATCAACCTGACGCAAGATGGATAAAATCAGCGTTAAACCACCACTTTTTTGCAATATCGGCTTATCGACAGTGCCATCAGGTTGGCGTGCGGAAATTGCTATGGGCGTCGCAATCTGCATTATTTTACTAAACTGATGGGCATGATTGGCCCTGATTGTTTGTAACGTGTGTTCCAGATCACCACGGGCAAGGGCCATATCTGCATGGGTCAAAAGTAGAAATCCGTTGTCTTTGATCGTGTCAGGCATCGTGATCCACAAGGCCTGCTCAGATTGATCAAAAGATTCAGTACACCAGATAGCGATGTCAGTCCGTTTTGCAGCCCAATGCATCGCACGTTGCTGATCTTGCATGGTGGCAGGGGCGACGATTTCGAGAACGTTGATGCGGCCAAGGGCAGCCAAGGGCAAAGCCACCTCAACAAACATCGGTGCGGCGGCAGCGATCTCATATGGATCAGCGCCATCTAAAAGTTCACGGCGACCGTCTGTAAGTGTCAAAACAGCAGACGGTGTTTCACCTCGAACATATTGTGTCGTCGGCAGGCAAACTCCCTCTGGCATGACGGTGTCGTTCAAAAGCAGGTTCACCAGTGTGGATTTATCAGACTTTGGCAGACCCATTAATGTGACGCGAACGGGCTGTCGCAGACGGTTTAGCAATGCCTTAGCTGTTTCAGTCGTGCTGGCAGGGAGTTTCCCAGCCACCAGCGCCTGATTGAGAGCTTGATGAACTTGATCGGCGGCAGCCCGTACAGACATATTACTTTCCTCCAGATACCAGTTTTAACGCTGGTTCTTCTTGTTCTTCGTTAACCGCTGCAGATGCGGCAATCTTTTTTGGTCGGTCAATCCCATCAAGATGAACAACGCGGGTCGTAGTTGCAGAACTGTTGTTGACGAGGCCCGTTAGCTTTGTGCGCACCATCGGTTTGGTATGGTTCAGCTTGATAACGGCGAAGGACACATTGTCCTGATCGACATCAGCCAAACGTTCAATCGCTTCTAACAGATACCCTGCAATTTCGGCGCTTTTACGGCGGCGATACTTATGAAGGATCTTTTGGATTACTGCTTCGTCAAGGTACTGAAGCCCGTCAGATGAAACGACAACGATGTCGCCAATCTCAATTCCAAACGGTTCTGCAGGGCAGTCAGACTTTGCGATCCGGTCGCCCAAGATTACTGAGGTCAGACAGTTCCGATCAGGGTGGTTTTTGGCCACCTCGGCATCCAGTAGACCAGACTGCACCATAAAGTCGATCTGTGGTGCCATCGAATGGTCTTCGTTCAACTGACGCAACTTACCACGGCGCATGAGGTACAGTGGGCTATCGCCGACCGACATCCAGAACATCCGGTTTTCGACCATAACAAGGGATACCAACGTGGCCCCCATGCCACGGGTCTGCGGATTCCCTTGAACGTATTCATGGACAATGGCGTTTGCGCCAGCCGCCGCGGAGGTCATCATCGAGGGGATGTCTTTTTCAAACTCATGAAAGTTTGCAGATTGAAACTTCAGTTCGCTAAAGACTTCTGTGACAACGATTTTTGAAGCTACGTCACCGGCAGGATGACCACCCATACCGTCGGCAAGGACAACAACACCACTATCAGCTCCAAACGGAAAGTCAGTGGCGATAGCGTCTTCTTGATAGTCACGACCGCCCTGACAAAGTGCTGATGCAACGTCGTATCGAGGTTCAGGCGATCGCCACATCTTCCGACTCCTCATCATCGCTGTTATCGTCAGCCCAGTTAAATTCGGGCGAACACAGCGGGATAAAGCGCAGGGTCGTTTCGCCAATTCGGATCATGTCGCCTTCTTTAATGGCTTCATTGCTGATCACAGGCTTGTCGTTCAGGCGAACGATATTGCTCTTGCCGCCATGACCCAACAAGAATGTATGCGTTTCGGCGTCATAGATGATAGCTGCATGATTGGTGTGGGACACAGCGTTGTCGCCAAAATCAAGCTGGATCGCTTGATCCTCGCAGCGACCAATCTGTGACATGCCGGATGCAAGCGAGAAGCATGCGCCTCGGCCCGGTCCGCCTACAATGATGGCCCACCCGACAGGGAATTTGGCGCGTTTGGTTGGGGCTGCAGTTGGTAAGCTGTCGAACAAATCGACAACACCTGTGCTGCTTTCAAATCCAATCAAACGGGTCTTTGGACGGCGTTCCTGGGACGGGGCTTTTGTGTGCATTTCCTCAAGCGAAGAAACAGGCGGTAAGTCTTCATCATCGTCCCAGATGTTAACCTTTGGTGTCTTGTTACCAATTTTTTTATTCACGCGGTTAAGGATCGCGGTTGCGTTGACTTTGCCTGCGGCAAGATCCGCACGCATTGCGATATCCGCAAAGTTCTCAATAGGTGCATCTGCTTGCTTTGGGGCAGCGCGCTTGCGACTGAAAAAATCACTCAGGAATTTCATATGATATACCTCTTGTTTCGTCTCTGGACACAGGCCGATTTCATGGTGAACTGTCCGCATGGTCGAGCGATGCAACCCACATTTCTCTGTCGCGGCTTACAGCGAAGTTAAAAGATGATTGCCCGTCTCCAACTTCACGATCCATGCCAGTTTTAAGCGACATCCGTTCGATCATCCGCTCAGAGGTGCGCATGTATGCGACAATCTTATCAGCGACCCGCAAGTCGCCAGTCATTGTGTCCGGGGTCTGTGTGACAGTTGTCGCCCATTCATTATCCACAAGGCTGGTTTCAAAATTGACACCGTTCAGCAACGCGGTTTGCTGTACGATTGGCAGCAGCCAGCTTTTCTCAACAAGGTCGCCAGTTACTCCGTCCATGATACCAAAACTTGCAGACAATTGCTGTTTGTTCGTTAAATTGAGAGAGTCGCGAAGAATACTTGAAACGCCTTCGATGTTTGCAATCGAACGGCCAATCACACGCGAAGACGTGGGTGATCCGGAAAACGGCAATTCGACGGACCAAGCAGACAACACGAATGTTTCTTCGGGCTGGACCACAATGATTTCATTGCTGGGTATGAATGCAGCTTTGGCAATTCGGTCATCCTCCGCTGCTTTCTCAAGAGCGGCAAGACGGGTTTCTTCTTCGATAACTGCGGCCCGAGCTTGGGCAACGCGCGTTTCTTCAGCAAAATGTGCGGCTCCTGCTACCAGCGTGTCTTCAACAATAACTGTGGGTGCCTCTGGTTCCGTTTTTGTCGGTGCGGTTGCCATTTCAACGTCTTTACCGTCAAACACACCAGCCGAAAATGCAGCGCCGATACCAATAGCTGCAATAACTGCAGCGGATGCCAGCAGCATGCCAACTTTGGATTTGCACTCTTTTGCAGGTGCGGTGGCCCTTTCAGCCTTATCAACAGCCGTTGGGGCAGTTTTTTTGGACAATTCCTGTGGGGAATACCCGTCCTTCACAACACTCAAGGCGGGCAACACGAGGCTTTGCTTTGTGGCTTCTTCGCGGGCTGCACCAAAGTTGATCAGGACTGGACATCCATTGGGGTCAATCAGAATGTTATCTGGCAAAATTTCGCTGTGCAAAATGTCTTGATCGTGAATGAAACCAACGGCACCCAACACATCAATCAGCATGGGTTTGATCTGGGTTGGCGTCATCGACGCCTTGGGATCATTCGTAGTATCTAGCATGTCGCGGCCTTCAACAATCGTGTACTGACCATGCATCAATATCGTATCCGGCTTCAGTCTATCGACGAAACCATCGTCAGTGCCGATCTCTGCTGCGTTGTCGTTGCACATATCAAATTCAGCTTTCAATACTCAAACAAACGCGGGTTTGTCCGACGTCCTTGGCACTCAAAATGTCATTCAAATTTGGCTAAATGGTGACACCACTTTGTTGTTTCAGCGCCTTTAATCCTGAGATTTGGATGCGGTGACTCCAAATCGAGCACAGTACCGATCTCTTTTTGCTAAAAAATCGCTAGCGGGGCGGCGTATTTTGCACCAAGATTCGGCAATCATTGAGAGGGTTCCCATGCCAAGTGCCGCGCAAGCCACCGCCATTGCACATATCCAAAGCACCGCATCTGATTTGTCGTTGGCCTGTCAGACGATCTTTGCTTTTGGCGAAACTGCTTGGCGGGAATACGAGTCAGCCGCTTGGTACGTCAAGCGGCTGCGCCAAGAAGGATTCGTTGTAGAAGAAGGCAGCGCAGGGATGCCAACCGCGTTCTGCGCCGAATGGTCGAACGGTGATGGCCCTATCATCGGAATGTACGCGGAATACGACGCAGTGCCGGGCAATTGTCAGGCGGCCACAACACGACGCGAACCCCGCGCTGGGCTTGGGTATCAAGCGGGTGGGCATACCGATCCCCATTCTGGACTTGGGATCGCTGGCCTTGGGGGGCTGCTTGCGACTAAAGCCGCGATGGAAAAGCATGGGATCAAAGGTGGGCTACGCTTCACAGGCGAACCAGCCGAAAAAGTCCGTGGCTCCAAGCCGATCCACGCTGCCGCCGGATACTATGACGGTCTTGCCGCGATCCTCTCGTTCCATCCATTTTACATGCTGCCGATGTGTAACACTGTGCGTTGGGACACCCACTGTGGGGCGGCGTATTCAATGATCTACCGCTTTATCTGCGACGAGCCAGAGACATGGGGCACCACCGACACACCAATCCCACAAAGTCATTCAGCAGTGCGGGCACCCGGTGCGAACGATGCGTTGAATATGATGTATCTCGCGTCCAAGGCGTTGCGGGATTCTATGTTGCCCCATCAAGGCGGCTGGTCGAT
>JAPKCP010000110.1 GCA_028822885.1 Yoonia sp.
TTCAACGACAACACAGTGGGACACCGTTGCAATGCATCGATCAATCTGAGTTGAACTCGCTGACGCCATTTAACACAGGTCAGGGGTAATGCTTCGAACAGAATCGAACTTTAGAAACCCTGATCGCGCAGCAACATTGTTGTGCGGTGAAGTCGGCGGGCCATGTGTTGAGCAATGAATTTGTGAAATCCCGCCACAACACTTGGATGGTCGCTTTCCAAAGTCTTCAAGCGGCTCATATCAATGCTAAATAATTGCACAGGGCCATCCGCGACAAGATTGGCCATGCGTTCGCGGCCCGAATAATGTGCCATTTCGCCAACAACCGAGCCTGGCCTGATACGCGCGACAATCACTGTTTCGCCATTTTCCTGCGGAACCGACACAGCCAGCTGGCCAGACTGCAAAATATAGATTTCATCTGATTGCGATCCACATTCAATGACAACGTCACCCGAACTTACGTTGACTGTCTTAACATATTGCTCGAACGCCCCTTTTGGCGCATTTGCAAAGACAGCCTTCAATATATCGGCTGCAGATGTTGTGCATTCGTTGGCGTGTCCTGCCAGAATAGCATCCTCAACATGTTCTAACGCTTGATCGAGACTGTCAAAATGGTCAGCGGTAAGTTGGCGCGACACTATATCGTTCTGCGCTATGCGACCAATTCCGGAAACCAGCACCCTGACCCCCAGCTGTTCACAATCGCTGATCAGGCGCTGAAACATGTGCAATGTCGAAATATCGATTCCGGTGACATATTTAAAATCGATGATCAGCCATTCAATATTTGGGGTGTCACTTCCAAGCGCGGACTTGATGCGTTCGCGCAGGACGTTAGCGGACGCAAAAAACAGATACCCTGACAACTCGACGATCTGCGCGCGCGCGCCGAGGCGGGCAAGAACACTCAATTCACTATCGGGACGTTCGACGTACGAGCGCCTCAAATCGACAGTCGTTTGTGACCGGATCAAATCCAGTTTGGCGTAGGCAATCACGAAAAAGAAAAATGCCACCACAAGCCCGGTTGTGATCGCCATCAGAAAACTGAACGTGACTGCAATAACCGGAATTAACACCACGATCGCGTAGTCACGTCGCTTGAGGTGCCGCCTTTCGGCCCACAGCCACGTATACAAAAGATCCAAGCCAAGGAATGCGATGACAGTAGCGAACAGGCCAACAGGCATAACGGACAAAATCATGCCACCAAACAACAATACGATCAGGCAACCGATGGCACTGCTTATCCCAGCAATCGGGCCGGATAGCCCAAGCCGCCCTGCCAAAATCGTTTCGCCCAGCAAATGATATCCGGGTAGCCCACCGACAAAAGCGGCAAGTGTATTGCCTATGCCCACGCCACTCACTTCACGGTTCATATCAAGGTCACGGCCGAGTTCGAGTTCGAGACCAGAAGCATTCAACGTTGTCCCAACCATGGAAATAGCCACAATCGCAACGACGACGGGCGCTTGCGTCAAGATTGCCGCCCAGTCCGCTTGCCAGATTAGGTGCGGCCCCAATCCGGTGGTGAAACTTCCACCGTTAAAAGGGCCAAGCAGAAACCCAGTATTTCGCGCCTCATCCTCAGACAATCCCAAGAAAGCGATCATTACATAAAACCCAATCGCCGTTGCGAGCAAAGCCAAAGGCAGGGTCAGGTTGCTTTTGAAGACGCGGGTCGCCAACACGATCCCGCCCGCCGCGATGCAGACTGGAACCCACTTGATGAGGGCTTGTGCGGTGATGAATTCAGGCAGGTGATTAAGAGTTGGAGACAGGTCAACCGCAACTCCAAGCCCACCCAAAAGCAGCAGCAACCCTGTAGCCGCAAGGAAACCCGCAAGGACCGGATAAGGAATGTAACGCACCAGCATTGCCAGTTTAAACTGCCCGACAAGGACCGCAACAATGCCGGTGGCTAGCGACGCAACTGCGGTAAGGCACGCGACCGTTGCGAACAACACGTCACCCGACAGTTGATGCTGCGCAATCAAGGTTGCGGCACCACCTGCCAGCAAGATAGCCGGAACGTCTTGCGGTTGAACGACGGTCCCGCGATACGACAATGTGAAGGCACCGGCTATCCCAAGCACCGCACCTCCCATCAACGTTAGCCCGACGCCGCGATCAAAGTAAGGCGACAAGTCACCGTTGTAGAGTATCGCTGCAAACGAGATCGCAAAAACCGCAGACACGATTGCGATGAACGCACTCCCAAAAGCAGTCCTCATTAGCTTTGCCAACATTGCCTTAAATCTTCCCTATTGATCCCGGTGTCTCGCTCGGGCCATTGGATTACAGGCCACAACGTGCGGTAAGTCGTTCGTTAAATCAATATTTTACCGCTTGGGAAAATTTTCAGTTTTTCGATATTGCAGGACTCCCCATGAAAAAGCCGCTGTCGAGGTCAGAAAAAATGCGCCCCATGCGTGGCTGGTGGCACCCACAGCTTCGTTTTCAATCTGTAAAATATCCAGTGCGGGAAAGCCGCAGTGCTCGACTACACCGTAATCGTGTCACGACATGTGCCCGACAACATCCGGCGCAAGTGAAAGGCACAAAGGGGATCGTCAGGCCGGTCAATCAGCAACCGTGCAAAGGCCGTCTGGGCCCGCGTATCGCCTGCGGCCATCAGTTTATATGCCTCGTTGTAGTCTTTGAGGTGCGCGTCAGACATTTGCTCCGGTGTGGCAGGTTCAAACGCTTGGATAGCAGCCTCGCGTCCGCGAAGTATAAGCTTGCCAATCTTGCGACCCCGAAAGCCCGGGATTTGCGACACGGTCGCTTCGCTCAGGCAGAGTGCCGTCGCAAACAGTTTGTTGGCCTGTTCAAGGCGCGACGCGACGTTGACCGGGTCGCCATATGCCGAATAGTCGAAAAATCGTTCGGACCCGGTGTTACCAAATACGGCCGATCCTGAATGGATTCCAATACGGGTTTCACCAATTGGCACGCTTTTCGAAATACGTTCCGCCCGAAACTCACGCGCAAAGACATCTATCGCCTGTGCACATTCGAGACCCAGTCTGGCATGGTTGTCGTCCTTAAGCGGTGCGCCAAAGATCGCGTGCACGCTGTCGCCTATGATCTTCATGACGGTGCCAGAGTGATCAAAGATCCTGCTTAGAACGCCCTCAAAGTAACAGTTCAGCAAGCTGACCACTTCTTCCGCAGGAAGCGCCTCCATAAGTCCGGCAAAGCCTTGAATGTCAGTGAACATGAAGGTGGCTTCTTTGCGCTCACCGACCCCGATGATGGGTGCGCTCGTTCGTTGGCTTGCCAGCTCGCTCGCAATCCCCGGAGAGAAATGACGGGCCAACACCGCCTCTTTGCGAAGGGCCTCGTCCTTGTCGGCTTCGATGCGGATAAGACGGTCGGCGTAAGTTACGGCATTCTTCAGGGTCATCCGAAAATCGGCGAAATCGATGGGCTTGGTCAGAAAATCAAATGCGCCACGATTCATCGCCTTGCGAATGTTACCCATATCACCATACGCCGTGACCATAACAGTGACCATGGGCCGCTCAATATCTACGACGTGGGACAAAAGCGTGAGACCATCCATGCGTGGCATATTGATGTCGGACACAACGACGCCGATGTCATGGTCCGCCACAATCAAATCAAGTGCCTCACGGCCGTCAGATGCAAAGATAATGTCATATTGCCCGTCACGGAGTTCTTTGCGAAAACCCTGACGCACAAGCGCTTCTACGTCGGCTTCGTCGTCAACAATCAGTATCTTTTTCATTCCAGACACGATCATTCCATTTGCAGCGCAGTAACAAAGCTGCGCACATCGCCAAAGTCTATGGGCTTCGCAAAAAATGCGGCCGCGCCCATCGCTTCGACCCTTGCGCGTGTATCAAGGTCGGCATTCGCTGAAACCACAGCAATCTCGAAAGTCGAAGTGTCCATGCTTGCCAGCAAATCAAACCCGCTTTTGCCAGGCATATTCAGATCGCTAATAACCATATTGAATGGCTCTATGCGGTCATCCGTTATCATTGTCATTGCCGCATCAACACCTGTGGCAAAAATCATCTCTACTTTGCCGGCTTTCAATTCGCGCCGCAGCCCTTGGCGAAACAAGGACTCCATATCCAGTTCATCATCAACCAGCAAAATACGATTTGTCATTCAGTTCGTCCCGTTGTTTGGGGGTTATCGCCCAGAAGTGGTATGAAAACACTAACTTTAGTCATTTCTCCCTCTTCGCTCTCCAACTTTATGTGCCCGCGATGAGTGCCGTGCACGATGTCATAGGCCAGTGAAAGCCCCAGCCCCGTGCCCTCGCCCGTAGGCTTTGAGGTAAAGAACGGTTCGAACACCTTATCGCGGGAAGACTTGGGAATTCCCTGTCCGTTATCCTGAACTGTTATGACTATTCCCTTGTCATCAAAGCTTGTGCGCACCGTCAAAAGTGGTTCATAGCCGGATACGCCCAGTCCCACCTTTTGATGGGTCGCGTACATGGCGTTGCTGGCCAAATTGATAAAGACGCGCGACAAATCCTGAGGCACACAAAAGGTCTTGGGCAGGTCAGGATCGAGGTCCTCACGAATGGTTACGTTGAAACCCTCAATCTCTGCGCGGGACGAATGGAAGGCCAGATTTATCGCTTCGCTTAGCACGGTGTTTATCTGCGACAGTTGAAAATCAGCAGGCCCGTCGCGTGAATGCAAAAGCATGTTGCGCACGATGTTGTCGGCGCGCTGTCCGTGGTGTTCGATCTTTTCAAGGTTCTCGACCAAAATCTGAGTAAGTTCGCTTATTTCGGCGCGCGTCGCATCGGTCGGTTCTGATGAGTGCATCTCAAGCGCGTCCTTTAACTCGTCCATCATCTCTACAGAGATCATGGAAAAGTTGTTCACAAAATTCAGAGGATTTTTAATTTCATGAGCAATTCCGGCCGACAGTTGCCCAAGCGACGCCATTTTCTGCGACTGGATCAAGCGGCCTTGAGTCGCACGCAATTCTTCAAGCGCGCCTTGGGCTTTATCGCGTGCAAGGACCAGCTGGTTTTCACGCTGCGCCAACGTTTCAGTGCGCATTTCGACAAGGTCTTCGAGGTTGTCCTGAATACGCCTTAGAGCCGCTTCGTCAGATTTCTGCTGTCTTTGCAAGTCGTTGTAGGCATGGGCCACATTGCCCATCTCGTCTTCTGTATCCCAATCCACGGATACAGCCTGATTACTTTCACGGGCCAAACCGATCGCTGTGGCAAATCGGCCAAGTGGCACCAGAACGGTGTATTGCAATCCCACAAGCGCCCCAATAATCAACCCGACGATTAACAACGTTGTCGCGGTCAACGCCGCCAACCGGCGCTCTACAGCATCAGTTTGAAGCCGTTCATCTGAATAAAAAACGCGTAGCTGGCCAATCACGCGATCCGTGCCTGCATCCGATATCGTGACTTGGTGTTGGCGGGCGAATATGCGTTCCTCGCTGCTTTCTTCTTGCACCCCATCGCTTGCGGCTAAGGCGCCGGCTTCGTCCAGAACCGATACACCAACCACATCAAGATCATTGATCATGGAGGAGGTAACAAGGTCGAGTTGCTGGATGTTGAAGCTCCACAACGGTCCTGCAATCGATCCACTTTGCACCTTTGTCAGATCGTCGATCCGCTCAAACAGCGTGGCTTCGGCCTCCACGCGCTGCTGATTGTCTAGGAATAGGAAAAACACCAGCGAAACGGATATCGCAAGTGGCACCACAAGACTCAGGAATTTCAAACGTAGGGAAAGTCTGCTCCACATGAAAATGGATGCCTTAAATTTCATTGGCCACAGTAACCTTAATCAGAGTAGAGTCTGCTTTAACTTTTTGCAACTGCACAGCGAGGCGGCGAAAATGGCAGCGATTCAATTGGACCTTCGGCGGGGTGACTATCAGGACGACGGAGCATCGCCATGGTACTGCGTCATCGCTGTAGGATCGCAACCGACCATGATGAAGCTGTCGCTGGATACGGGCACCAACATGAACTGGCTTACGTCAACACAATGCAGCACGCAGGCCTGCATGATGCCTGGCCGCGTGCGTTTTGACCCAAGCAGCTCTTCCACGTTTCAATGGGTCGACGAGAACACCCAGCTCAATCTCAACTACGGACCATGGGGAACACTGAAGGCAAATTTGGGCAAAGACAAATTGAACATGACAGCGTTTGCCGGTCTCGATGCAATCACCATGGGGCTCGCGATAGACTACCGCGGAGAGAAATTCGACGAGGTTGATTGGGACGGATGCCTTGCCTTCCCGACGAAAGGACCGATGCAGCACGGCATGAGTTTTTTGTTTCAGGACCTGATGGACAGTAAAATACTGGGCGCGGGCGAGACCTACTTTTCCTATGAAACGGACCCGGTCACGAAAACCGGCACCTGCACACTCGGCGGCTTGGATGCGACGAAAATAGACCCGTCATCGATGCTGATCCTACCATTTGACGCCTATTTGCCCTCGGTTGAATATATTTGGAGCACGCCGCTGCATAGCGCTTCTTTTGGCGGCACGAACATTGCACAAGACGCAACCTTCTGTCTGGATACCGGATCGTCCCGCTTTAAAGGCGACGGCACCTACATGAACACAATTCTTGGACTTGCGGCAAACTTTCCCGGCGCGGACCTCGAGCTGGAGGTCGGCACGACAAATGGCGGCAGACCCGGAAAGCTTGTCGTGCCGCCCAGCATCTATAATCAGAAAATCGAAAAGGGTAACAACGCCGGAAAATCCATGCCGCAATTTCATGAGCTCGCAGGGCTTAAGGGCCTGTTCTTGGCAGGTTCAATCCTGATGGATCACCTCTACACCGTTTATTGGTACGAAGAGGTGCCAACACCATCCGGTGGGCGCGCTTTGGAGCCAAAGGGAATGGCGATATTCAATCGTAAGAATGGTCCAAGGATTATTCAAAACGGTCTCCCCTATACGGGCGATAGCACCGATTTCGTTCAAACCGTCACGGCTCTTGTTGCCGACAGTAAAGGAGCCTGACACATGGCCACGGCACTCTCTCAGATCACGCGAAACTGGACCAATCCCTATAAATCCCAAATGACGCTACAAGGGAGTGGCGGCATTCTGAATGGCCACTACGCTTCGACGACGGGCGCTTCGGGGGTCTATCAGGTCTTTGGTTATATAGATCCGAACGCAGATGCGGTTGTGCCAGGGGGCCCCGGCGTGCCCGTGGGGCTGATCTTGAACTGGCGCAGCATTCAGCAAGGCGGGGAGCCAGACCCAAGTTGGAATTACGTTTCCGGCATTGGCGGCCAGCTGATCTGCAATGAAGCCGGTCAAACTGTGATCAACGTCAATCACGCGCTGATCGCATCCAACCCGCTTCCAGGCTACGTCAGCGAAGCTGGCTTTTTCGTTGACCGGATTTTATATGACGCCACCCAGACCCAAAATGACAGCGATCAGACGACAGCAATGGAAGCCTTCCCAGAACGCTATCCTCTGCAAGGCGGCTTGATCTATGCGGACACCCAAAATCCCACCACCAAACTGATCTTACTGGAAAAGCCCCATTCTGCTGGATTCTGGGCTGGATTTGAATGGAACGGCATTAGTACCGCCCTAATGGGCACGTGCAACACCGGCTATTCGCAGTCCATCGGTCCTTACCAAAGCATTGCATTTTGTGGCGCAATTCTACCAGGATTGGCCCTCAGCCTCAGCGGTTGGCTAGATCATCGCGATAACACAATTACATTGCAGAGATATGTGGTGGGGCCACAAATTTGGGACAGTCGGTACTTTCAGGCGCAAGGATCAACCCTAACGATGCAGCAACATTAATTAGACCTGAGAAGACCCCGTTTATTGCAGAACAATCATTGGTGTCTGAATACCGTATTGGCCATAAATCTCATCAAGACGCCCACTTAAGTAAAGCGCCTCAGTACCGCTATCATAAAGGCTACGCAGCGCGCGGCCACGTTCATTGTCGGCAAACAAAATATAAAGCCGCGAGGTATCGACCTGAGTGATTTGCCAGTCGCTCGGGTTTACATCCATGGCAGAACTGTCACCGGTCACCTGATCAACATCGGCGACATTGCCAGTTTCAACGAAGTCCTCAATCAGCTCGTGTAAATCGATATAAGCATCCGCGCGGCCTGCCAAAAGCATACGGGCAGCCTGCGAACGACTTTCAAGCTCGGTCATTTGAAAGTCAACTTCAGCCGCAATGGTAGGCGGGCCAACGATGCGCAAACCCTCAAGTGATGCCGGATCGCTCCAATCAAGATCACTATCCGCCGCATAGAGAACAGAGTATGTTGTCTCATAAATCGCATGCGTGGCGAACGTCCTGTCATCCTTGGTAAAACCACCGGTAAAGTCCATTTCACCTGATCCCACCATCGACACGGCACGGTTCAAGGGCATGTAAGCCACTTCAACGTCCAAGTCCGCATCCCCAAAGATCTCTCGGAGGAGTTCGTGATAAAGTCCTGTACCATCTCGGTTGGTAAAGTTCAGCCATTCCGCTGTCGCATGTCTAACCGGCCCTGTTACGTCTTCGGCCCAAGCCGTTGACCCAAAAAAAATAGCTGCAGCGGCCAAAAGTGATTTCTTCATGAATTTACCCCAAAAAATATAAAGAGAATATGGAGAGAACCAAAAATTTTGAGCTTTCGCAAGCCCACCATGATTGTGCCAAGATCACATGACGGCTTTGTAGTTTCAGAAGATCTTGTTGATGTTTGAAATGGGGCAACTAAAGTCTGATATATCGATACTCCCAACTGCGTTGAAGCGCTGATAAAAAGTAGCACCCGGACATGACCTCCAATCCCAGCGTTGACCACGTAAAGACAGACCATCTGTGTGGTGGACGTCTGTTCGCCGGAATTTCCAGCGTCCAGCTAGAACCGATCGCTGAAAAGATGCGTGCGTTTTCGGTCCCCTCTGGTCGATTGATCATGCAGCACGGCGATAAAACCACGGACGTTTTCTTTTTGCTGTCTGGCAGGGCGGTTGGTCAAATATCGGCCGAAAACGGCCGCCAAATTTTATTTACTGAAATGACGGTTGGGGATCATTTTGGAGAGCTTGCGGCCCTCGATGGCGCAGAACGGTCAATTACAATTTCAGCCACCTCTGATTGTGAAGTCGCTACACTGCGACAGGCTGAGTTTCTAACAGCGATGAAATCGTGTCCTCAGATAGGTATCAATCTAGCCATCGAACTGGGTGCGCGCCTGCGCAGCATGAACGAGCGGGTTTTTAATCTTGTGGTTCATGATGTCGAAACACGTGTTGGACTGAGGTTGATGCAACTGGCCCAGATCCAAGGACAGCTCATGGACGGTGGCATCATTTCGAAGTCACCGACACACGAAGCTATTGCCAGCTTTATTGGGTCAAACCGAGAAGCCGTCAGTCGAACGATCGCGCGGCTGAACAAGTTGGGCATCATTCAGACGGATCGAAAAAAGATTGTTATCGAAGACCTTGGCCGTTTACTTGAAATAGCGAGTTGATGTCCAAAGCCTCTGACTTGAAAAGCCCCGACTGTGCGGTACGGCACAGTTTTTCTGCACACTTAGGCGCAAACTATTTTTACTTCCTGATACTTTACGCGGAGGGGTCAGCAACGGCTTCCTCCGCGGTTTTTGATGTCCCCAAAAATATACCGTTGAGGAACGTACTCTCCCCAACGGTATAGGCCGTTCTATCAATTTGACACATACTGACACCGTAGAATGGTATGAGAATAGCTCAAGATTGCACATCGTTCTGTATCCGCGCGCACAGTCACGGATCAACGACGACGACTGCCCAACTGTTCTTCGCCCGCATTTGTGTTGGTCTTTCGCAATGACGTTCTTTACGGATTAGCAACCGTCTAGAATGGATTGCCCGATGGATACGTCATACTTTTTTCAGCTGGAATTTTCGTTCAGCTAGCATTGATCTGTTACGTGCTTGGCCTGCTCGCAAGAAACGAACTGGTGTTACGCGGTCTGTTGTTGACCGGAACCGGGTTTTATATCCTGTACTACTACTTCATTTCAGACACGCCGCTGTGGGACGCTATCTTAACGAGCCTTATTATCGGGATTGCAAACCTGATTATGATC
>JAPKCP010000401.1 GCA_028822885.1 Yoonia sp.
TAAACGCCAGCCTTTGGGCGCGGATCAAAGCTAAGATGCGCACAATCTCCAACGGCAAAGACATCTGGATCACTGGATTGCAGGGCTTCGTTGACAGTGATGAAGCCCTCGTGGATATCGACATCAATGTCCGCCACCCAGTCGTGTGGCTTTGCGCCTGCAGCCCCAGTCGTGAAATCAGATTTAATCTGCGTTCCGTCTGACAACACCAAACCAGTGGCAGTGATTTCGACGACATCTGCGTCCTCAATCAGTGTCACGTGTTCAGCCTTCAGCGACGCCAGCACCTTTTGCTTAGCCACATCACCTAGGTCCTTTAGCGCGCTACCACGATCCACCAGTTGCACGACCGCTTCCGCCGATCCGCCACGTTTGAGGGCGTGCGACATCGACATCGCCAGTTCCGCCCCAGCAACACCGCCACCAATGATCGCAATATGCGGGTTATCCGCGGTAGCGCGGAACGCATCCCAGCGGCTCGCGAAATTTCCAAGCGGCTTGGCCGGAATCGCATATTCGGTAAAACCCGGCAGCGTTGGCATCGTCGACGTGATGCCAACATCAATCGCCGTCACATCATAGGCAATCGGGGGTCGCCCCGGCACGTGAATCAGCTTGGCCGCGACATCAATACGATCAACCGCCCCAAGGATCACGCGCGCACCTGCAAACCGCGCCAATTGCACAAGGTCAATGTCCAGTTCAGCGCGGGTATAATGCCCTGCCACGAACCCCGGCAACATCCCTGAATAAGGCGCGGTTGGCCCCGGGTTGATCACGGTCAGGCGCACGCCCGGCAATGGCTTCATCGCCCATGATCGCAAAACAAGCGCATGTGTATGCCCCCCGCCAACAAGAACAAGATCACGGGTGAGGGGGAGGTTATTTTTCATAACCCCGTGATAGCGAAGGGGCGGTTAAGGGGCTAGCCACTTTCCAATCCAGTCACCGTCCCGTGAAAAGGCAGCACGGCGGTGGATTTTACCAAGGTAGACCGCGTCGATTTGGGTCGTTTTACACGACAAAACTGCAAAGGCATTCGGATCAGGTGCTTTGGTATAAGCCGTACTTTCAGGAATTGGCTGACCCGGTGCGGGTGTCACCCCGTAGCTGAGCTTTGAATGATCAGGCACAGCCCGCCAACGATCCATGACGGCATCACCTGTTAATATCGTCACATCAGTCTGCAGGCGGATTTGCAGCGCAAGGTCTGCGTCCCAAAGGTGGATCGCGGCCTTGGGGTGCGTGCGCAGGCTGGTGATTTTGTCTGATTGGATGTCGGTGTAGATTTCTATCGTGTGGATTTTAGCGTCAGCACAGCGCAACACAACCGTGCGCACTTCCGGGGTGCCTTCAACACTGACCGTGCCAAAAGCCACCTGTGTACCAGCACCGCTCACCAGCCGCTCCCAAACTTTCGCGAGCGTCCCATCCAACGTCTCGAACCAATTACTCATAGCCTGTCATCTCCAAATATCCACGCCCCGTATGGCTGCCCGATATGGTCACTGGCCCCTCCCAATAGGGCACTGATGTTGCCATCCATGCATCTTTGTTCAACGCAGTCACCGTGACGTCCACATCCTGATCTGGCAACATAACGCGCCAAGTTGTTGGCACCGTCGCCCCAGATGTTGCGGACATTTCCAGCGGCTCAGCCTGAAACGCGCCGTCTGGATAGGCCGTAGTTGTGCCATCTGCTGCGATCCATGTTGCGGAACTAAACGCTGTCCCATCCGCCTGCCGCAGCAAAAACCCCATCATCTTTGCGCCGTCGTCAAAGGACAGTGAGAACCAATCCCAACCTGTTTGATCAGCGCCCAATGGTTGCGACGACCATTCCCGATCCAACCATGCATGGCCTGTGACCGACACCTCACCTTCAGGGATGGTGAGGGTCCCAGCGATATCAAAAAACGGTTGTGAATAGTAATAAGACGCCTGCCCCTCTGCCGATTTGACCGAATATCCGGCGTCACCATGAAACACCAAGGGCCCCTGTGCGGTAAGGTCCATATCATAGGCAAAGTCGGACCCATTCGCCGTCATCGTCAAGGTGTCCCAATCACCAGCAAGCTGCCAATCATCAATCCATGCACTGAAAGGCGCAGCCGTCGCACCCGCCTGCCCGATACCACCGCGCCCAATCCGCTCTGCCACATAATGATCGGTGGGCGTTGTGACTGCCGCATGACCCATCCAAAGCTGTGGGGCGGTCCAACCCGCACCAGCCTC
>JAPKCP010000111.1 GCA_028822885.1 Yoonia sp.
CAGGAGCGCATCACAGATCTTTATGAAGGAATTGGCGCACTGAGCTCAATAGCATTTACTGATCCAACAACGCTTCCTACATCTGGCGGTGCGACATACGATGGGCTGATGAGCTTGGATGAATTAGTAGGCGAAATGACGATGACCGCCGACTTTGCAGATGACGCAATTAGTGGATCAGTGACCAATTTCATCCTTGATGACGATACTGCCGTTTTGGGAACGCTTGACATCGGTTCGGGAGCGATTGACAGGACAGCCGACACAGACACTGCCTATACTTTTGCGGCAGACCTTACCGGGGAGCTGTCAATAGAAGAAGAAGACGGAGCGTATGATATTGTCGGTACAATTTTAGGCGACTTTACAGGACCTGAACACGAATATGTCGAAGGATCTGTCATAGGAACCGCCAACCACACCATAAATGAAGAAGACACTAATGATTTCAGTGGTCATTTTGGCGGCGCCCAAGAATAATTTAAAATAAGGCGGTCCAATGATACTTAAATGTGTCATGGGACCTTCCGAAAACTTAGGCATTTGCCCCGCAAAGCCGTGTCGGTCCCACTGCAGAAATTAGCGCTATCCCAGCCCGCGGCACCCTTATGGGGAAGCGCGAAATTATTCATCGCGACGATGAAAACCTTGGCGTATCGCGCTCGTCACATCAAATGTGGATTCTCTATTACTCAAGGTTGGCAAGGCTGCAAACGCCCCTAATGACAGCCCGCAATTGGACAGAACCATTTTTTCTGGATGAAGTGATCGCTTTTACTGCTGGGCACAAACAGTTTGGGTATTGTCGACGGCAAGCCTTTTAGGGCGTTTGTCGCCGCTTAGGCCCCCGCCACAGGCACAAAACCCAGCGTTGCGGACATGGATCAGATTATGCATCCCAACCCGGCTTGCGACGTGATCGCAGCCAAGTGCAGTTTGATTCCCCCCTGCACAAGCGCCGCTCCGGCACAATGATCTGGCTCAACAGTGCACCAGCGCTTGTCCTAAATACCCAAATTTACCCATATTCCCCAAATGGGTACGCCCGACCCATAATCATCAATCCCGAACAAATCGTCTATGTATTATCACCTGAACCGACGATTGCCGTCCTGCGCGCAGGCCATAAACTACAAATCCACCCCACCATTGCGACAAATCACTGATTTCCTTGACCTATGGCGCCGTTGCGCATAACAACCGCGTGTCCAACGCCCTGACAATCCGGTCGGGCGGGCCGCGCTAGCTTGCGGCCAATACAGCCGCAACATATCGAAAGGCGCCTATGACAAAATTCTCTGACCTAAACCTGAGTGATAAAGTTCTCAAAGCCGTTGCAGAGACGGGATACGACACCCCTACCCCTATTCAAGTTGGCGCGATTGTGCCGGCACTAGAAGGCCGTGACGTCCTGGGCATCGCCCAAACAGGAACTGGTAAAACTGCTGCCTTTACGTTGCCGATGATAACCCTTTTGGGACGCGGCCGCGCACGCGCACGCATGCCACGGTCATTGGTATTGGCCCCCACACGGGAATTAGCGGCACAGGTTGCTGAAAACTTCGATAATTATGCAAAGTACACCAAACTCTCTAAAGCTTTGTTAATCGGCGGTACGTCCTTTAGGGACCAAGATAAGCTGATCGACAAAGGCGTTGATGTGCTCATCGCCACACCCGGCCGCCTTTTGGACCATCTTGAACGTGGTAAACTCATCCTCACCGACGTGAAGATCATGGTTGTCGATGAAGCGGATCGTATGCTCGATATGGGGTTCATCCCTGACATCGAAGAAATCTTTAAACGGACACCATTTACCCGCCAAACGCTGTTCTTCTCAGCCACAATGGCTCCTGAGATTGAGCGTATTACGAATACGTTCCTGTCTAATCCCGCAAAAATTGAGGTTGCACGTGCAGCCACAACAAACACCAACATCAAGCAAGGTGTTGTCATGTTCCGAGGATCGTCAAAGCCGAAGGAGCCAGCTGAAAAGCGCGAACTTCTTCGCAAGCTAATCGACGCTGAGGGCGACGCATGCACAAATGCGATTATCTTCTGTAACCGCAAGTCGGACGTCGATATCGTCGCTAAGTCTTTGAATAAAAATGGGTATGATGCCGCCCCAATCCACGGTGATCTGGAGCAAAGCCACCGTACGCGGACCCTAGAAGGGTTCCGCGATAACAAGCTGCGTTTCCTTGTGGCGTCGGATGTCGCCGCCCGTGGTCTCGATATTCCGGCAGTGACCCACGTATTTAACTTTGACGTGCCATCTCATGCAGAAGATTACGTTCACCGGATTGGTCGCACGGGTCGCGCTGGCCGCTCTGGGACAGCAATCATGATTTGTACGGGTCGTGATGAGAAGAACTTTGCAAACGTCGAATCCCTCGTAAAGCAAGAGATTCCGCGCCTTGAAAGCCCACTGGATAAGACAGTTGCACCAGCTGTTGTGACAGAGGATGCGCCAAAGGAAGATAGGCCACGGCGGACACGCACGCGGGGGCGTAAGCCTGAGGATAAACCTGCCGAGGTTGTTGTCCCGCAAGAGGTAGCCGTAGCCCCACAGACCGAAAATCCTGTCGTTGAAGCACCACGCGAAGAAGCGCCGCGCCGCGAACCACGCCATGAAAAGCGTCGCGATGAAAAACCACGGGACACACAGCCCCGTGAAGAACGCGCCCGCGATGACCGTGGCCGTAACGATAATCCACGCGAGCAAAACAATCACGGTCGTGGTGGTCGCAACAATACCAACCACAACCGTCGTGACGACAACAAGGTCGTTGGTCTTGGCAACGATACGCCCACGTTTATTGCACTTAGCTTTGCAGATCGCGCAAAAGACTAAGTTAGGCCGGCGGGTCACATGTCCGCCCTCACCTATCATACCAAATTGATCGCCCTGCCTTCGGTGGGGCGTTTTTTTGTCATAATCAAATACAGCCTTCATGCGAAAGTAGTAAAATGTTCCCTCCAAGCGCCGCGCCGATCTTATTTGGGCTTATTCTCAGCGGGATGATGACGTCATTCGTCACTTGCATCGCAACGTGGCGCGCGATCAGTTTCGGCGACGGATTCGTCGCGCTTTGGGTGGGATCATGGCTGACGGGCTGGCTCGTCGCGTTTCCAATGGTGCTTATTTTGGCCCCGCTCACACGTCGGCTTGTCGCCAAACTAGTCCGCAAACCCTCATAAGAAAAAGGCGCACCAGTCAATATGACACGGCACGCCCTCACTTCTTTGGTTCTTTCTATATCCCCGCCGGAGGCTTCCGCGCTCTCAGCGAAAACAACGTCAGCTCAGACGCGAAATAATCACCATAACTTCTGGCTTCTTGCCAATCTCACCCTGTGCAGTCCGCCGCGCGACTACCTTAAGCTCTTTCTCAAGCTTCACGTCATCGCGCAATGTCTTTGCATTCGCTCGGTTGATATATTGGGAAAGGTCCTGCTCAATCACATCGACCAAAGCAGCCCCAGAGCTACCAACTTCGGACAGGCCATTCAGCTCAACCCAAGGGTCGCCTAACGGCTCATCCTTTTCGTCAATGATCAACGTCACTATCACATGGCCGTTCAACGCCATGCGAATACGATCACGGATAACACCGTCAAACTGACCGACTTTTGCGGTGCCATCGAGATAGGTGCGCCCCGTTTCGATGTGCTCAACCACAGTTGGCGCATTGCCAGACAGGTCAATCATCATACCGTTCACAGCCACAATACCGGTGCGCCCATTCTTGTTGGCCAATTTCACATGCTCACGCAGGTGACGGTGCTCGCCGTGCATTGGGATGACCATCTGTGGCTTCACAATCTCGTGCAACGCTTCGATGTCAGGTCGGTTTGCGTGGCCTGATACGTGGTATTTGCCACCATCATCGTCAATCACATCCACGCCAAGTTCAGACAGCTGATTCATGATGCGAATCACACCACGTTCATTGCCCGGAATAGTTTTAGATGAGAACAGGAACGTGTCCCCTTCCTTCAGCTTCAAGCCCAGATAAGACCCTTGTGCGAGCTGTGCAGAGGCCGCACGCCGCTCACCTTGCGATCCCGTCACAAGCAGCATCACGTTTTCACGCGGCATTTGTAGTGCGTCTTCGGGGCTGACTATCGGTGGAAAGCCTTTGAGAATGCCGACTTCGGTTGCAGCGTCCACCATACGCCGCATCGCCCGGCCAAGTAGAACAACAGACCGGTCCGATTCGACCGCTGCCACCGCGAGCGTCTTAAGGCGCGCAATGTTGGAGGCAAATGTTGTTGCAACAACCATACCCGTTGCTTGTTTCATCATCTCAACGATTGCGGGTCCAATGGTTTGTTCTGACCGGCCCGGCGCGTCCGAGAACACGTTGGTGGAATCACAAACAAGCGCTTTGACACCGTCCTTGGACACTTCGGCCCAAAGATCAGGATCAAACGGATCACCGACACCCGGTGTCAGGTCAATCTTGAAATCGCCAGAGTGCAAAATGCGCCCCTCTGGGCTATCGATCAAAAGACCAGCACTTTCGGGGATAGAGTGGGAGATCGGCAAGTAAGACACCGAAAGCGGGCCACATTCGATCCGTTCAGGGTATACACCAACAACATTCACAGCACCCTCGGGCTGGCCGTGTTCTACCATCTTGCGCTTTGCTATATTGGCCGTGAAGGGCCGTGCATAGACAGGCGCCCCAAGTTGATCCCAGTAGTGCCCGATGGCACCGACGTGGTCTTCATGGGCGTGCGTGATGAAGATGCCATCAATCTGCGCTTTACGTTGTTTCAGCCAAGTGATGTCGGGCAAAATCAAGTCTACACCCGGCGTGGTATCCATATCCGGGAATGTTACGCCAAGATCGACAACGATCAGGCGCTCTTTACCTGGTTTGCCGTATCCGTAAACGTATGCGTTCATGCCAATCTCACCAGCCCCACCAAGGGGCAGATAGATTAAGCGATCAGAGCCTTTGCTCATGCGATTTCCTTATTGTAGCGATGAATCACGATCAGTCCGTGCATCGTCAAATCCTCTTCAAAGGCGTCAAATAGCGCCTCAGATTGATGGAACAACGGGGCCAGACCGCCGGTCGAAATGACCTTCATCGGCACGCCGCGTTCCGCCTTGATCCGTGCGCATATCTCACGCACCAAACCGATGTAACCCCAAAAAACGCCTGATTGCATGCAGGCAACAGTGTTGGTGCCGACAACCTTCTGCGGTCTTGATATGTCGACGTGAGGTAGGGCTGCAGCCGCGTTATGCAATGCTTCAAGCGACAGGTTCACGCCGGGTGCGATGACGCCGCCAACGTAAGCGCCATCATGCGCTACGACGTCAAATGTTGTGGCTGTGCCAAAGTCCACGACGATCAAGTCGCCCCCATGTCTATCGAATGCCCCTGCTGAGTTGACTAGCCTGTCTGGGCCAACTGTTGTGCCGATATCGACGCGCGATTGTTGTGGTAGCGCACAGTCTGATTTGCCGACGACAAGTGGCCGGCAATTGAAGTACCGATCCGACAGCACACGGAGGTTAAACACCACCCGCGGGACGGTTGAGCTGACGATGACCTCGTTTATCTCAACGTCGATGCTTTGGAACTGCATAAGACTGGAAAGCCAAACATAATATTGGTCCGCTGTCCGTTGCCATTCCGTCGATGTCCGCCATGTCGCAATGGCACGGGTTCCGTCCCAAATCGAAAAAACCGTGTTTGTGTTGCCGCAGTCGATTGCCAGAAGCATGTCGTATCTCCCTAGAAAAAGATATCAGCCGCCGCAAGTTTGCGACGCTCTTTTGGGGTTTGTAAGATGAGGTAGCCGTTTTCGTCCAATGTCTCGAACGTCCCGGTGAGTGTTTCATTGGGCAGACGGGCCGTAATAACCTCACCAAGTTTTGTCGCCCGCGCTAACCAAGCATCCCGTATAGGTGCAAAGCCATAGGTCATGTGTTGGGTTTCGTACCGCGCATAGATGGGCGCAAGAATGTCGAGAAAATCATCGGGGGTGACAGCAATCCCAAATTCGCCTGCGATGCTGACGGGGCGAAGCGCGTGTTCTTCAACTTGTGCAGCGTTAGGCGCGGCAGCGAGGTTCACACCAATCCCTACTGCGACACCCACTGCACCTTGCTTTTGACAGATACCTTCGAGCAGGATGCCTGCGACTTTACCACCATTGAGCAGAACATCGTTTGGCCACTTCAGCGCAAAACTGTCTGGTCGTCCCGTGATTGCAACAAATGTATCGTACAAAGCAAGGGCCGCGACAAATGACCGTTGCGCAGATTGAATGGTATTGGTCCTATCGCGGATCGCAAGGGTCGCCGCAAAATTACCCACTGGCATCACCCAAGCCCGGCCACGCCGCCCCCGCGCACCCGTTTGGCGGTGCGCAAGGATCCACGTGTCTTGAGTTAGCGTGTCAAATTTTCGTGACGCTTCATCCAGCGTGCTGTCGGTCTCGTCCAGAACCAGCCTGTCGTACCTTGCGGGCCAGTCGTTAGTTGACAAGCGTCGCTGCCGCTGCTGCTGCTGCTGGCTCGATCCCAAACAAGTTGAACACGCCAAAGATCATCGCCGCGGCTGATCCCATTAAGAAAGTCCACAAGACTGGTGACATCTTGCTATCAAGCTTCAGATCGGATTCTTCACCGAAGTACATGAAATAGACGATACGAATATAATAGAATGCACCAATAACCGATGCGATCACACCTGCCACAGCGAGCCAACCAAGGCCCGCGTCATAGGCGGCACGTAGGACGTAGAACTTCCCAAAGAAGCCAACCATCGGAGGAACACCTGCGAGCGAGAACATAAGGATCAGCATCGCAAGAGCGCGCAAAGGCTGACCCTTGGAGTACATCTTGAGGCTGTTGATGTCAGTGACAACTTGACCATCACGCTCCATCGACAAGATAAACGCGAAGGTCCCGATGTTCATGGTCACGTAGATCGCCATGTAGATCAGCATCGCTTGCACGCCAAATGCCGTACCTGCAGCGAGGCCCATCAGTGCAAAGCCCATGTGTGCGATGGATGAATACGCCATCAGACGTTTGATATTAGTCTGACCAATCGCCGCGATCGCACCAAGGAACATCGAGGTAACTGACAGGAACGCCACGATCTGCTGCCAGTCGCCAACGATACCGCCAAATGCATCATGCACAACGCGCGCAAACAAAGCCATCGCAGCAACCTTTGGCGCAGTGGCGAAAAAGGCCGTGACAGGTGTAGGGGCCCCTTCATAAACGTCTGGTGTCCACATGTGGAACGGTGCCGCTGAGACTTTGAACGCAAAGCCAGCAATCAAGAAAACGATACCAAACAGCAGGCCCAAGGATGGGTCATCAGCTGTAGCTTCAATGATACCAGAAAAGAGCGTCGTACCTGCGTAGCCGTATGTCAGGGATGCACCGTAAAGAAGCAGGCCAGAAGACAATGCGCCAAGGACGAAGTATTTCAGGCCAGCCTCAGTCGATTTGACCGAGTCACGGCGCAAGGATGCAACGACGTAGAGCGCCAGTGATTGAAGTTCTAGACCCATGTACAACGCCATCAAGTCGCCAGCAGAAACCATCACCATCATCCCGACAACCGCAAGGGCGACAAGAATCGGATATTCAAATTTCAGCAAGTTACGTTGCTGCATGTAGCCTTCGGACATCAGCAGGACCGCTGCCGCAGACAATAGGATCACAGCCTTGGCAAACCGCGCGAAGCCATCGTCGATGAACATGCCACCAAACGCCTCTTGGGTCTCTGATGCGCTGAGCATCATCCAAACCGCCAACAGCACAAACACGCCCGATGTGGTCCACGTGAGCAGAGAGGCCAAGCGATCCTTGGTCGTATAAACGGCGATCAGCAGCGCTGCCATGGCATAGACAGCCAGTAGGATCTCAGGAAGGGCAATTGAAAGGTCAGCGGAATTCATGATGTCCGTCCTCAGTTCGCGGCTGTTTGGGAAGCGGCCTCAAAGGCAGCCGTTGCGGTGTCGAAGTTGTTAACCAATGCGGCGACACTAGGTCCGGTTATGTCGAGGATTAGTGCAGGGTAGACCCCAAGCAATAAGGTCATAAAGATCAGCGGTGCCATAATCCACCTTTCGCGGGTGGTCATGTCAGTGATGGTCCGCAGGCTTTCCTTGATCAAGTCGCCCATGACGACCCGACGGTACAGCCACAACGCATAGGCTGCTGACAAGATCACACCAGTGGTTGCGAAGACAGCCACCCACGTATTGACTTGGAAGATGCCAACAAGAACCAGGAATTCACCGACAAACCCAGATGTCCCCGGCAAGCCAACATTGGCCATTGTGAAGAACATAAAGATCAGCGCGTAAGCTGGCATCCGGTTCACGAGGCCGCCGTAAGCGGAGATTTCGCGGGTATGCATCCGATCATAGATAACACCAACCGCGAGGAAAAGTGCGCCAGAGATAAAGCCGTGGCTGATCATCTGAAAGATCGCCCCATCGATGCCTTGTTGGTTCACAGCGAAAATCCCCATTGTCACGTAACCCATGTGGGCAACGGAACTGTAGGCGATTAGTTTCTTCATGTCCTCTTGGACCAAAGCAACCAATGACGTGTAAATAATCGCAATCGCTGAAAGCCAAAGAACTAGCGGCGCCATAACTTCGGACCCGACAGGGAACATCGGGAGCGAGAACCGCAAGAAGCCATAGCCACCCATCTTCAGCAGAATCGCTGCTAGTACAACGGAACCCGCTGTTGGCGCCTGAACATGTGCATCAGGCAGCCATGTATGGACTGGCCACATCGGCATTTTCACCGCAAACGATGCGAAGAACGCCAGCCACATAAGTGTCTGCATGCCACCAACGACATGAATACCGAGAATTGAAAAACTCTCGGTCTCGAAGGTGTGGGCCATCAGCGATGGAATGTCTGTAGTTCCAGCATCGGTGAACATAGCCACCATCGCGACCAACATCAGGACAGAGCCAAGGAAGGTGTAGAGGAAGAACTTAAAGGACGCGTAAATCCGGTTTTTACCGCCCCAAATACCGATGATTAAGAACATCGGGATCAAGCCAGCTTCAAAGAACAGATAAAAGAGCACGAGATCGAGCGCCATGAAGACACCGAGCATCAGCGTTTCAAGGAGTAAAAACGCGATCATGTATTCTTTGACGCGGTGCTCAACATTCCAGCAAGACGCGATCACAAGCGGCATTAGGAAGGTCGTCAGCATCACGAACAGGACTGAGATGCCGTCGACACCCATCTTGTATTGCAAACCCATCAACCAATCGCGTTCTTCCACCATCTGAAAACCAGTGTCAGATGCGTCAAACTGGCCAATGATGAACAACGATACGATGAACGTCGATATCGTTGTCGCCAACGCCACCCACTTTGCATTGCGTTGTGCTGCGATATCATTGCCACGCAGGAATAGCGCTAAGATTGCAGCCCCAACGAACGGGATAAATGTTGTCAGTGAAAGAAGGTTGCCCATTAACCAGCCCCCCCAAACAACGTGACGTATGTGAGAAGCACTGTAATCCCCAGAACCATCGCGAATGCGTAAGTGAATATGTAACCAGACTGCGCCTTATTCGCGAGCCGGGTGAAGAACGGTACGATACCCATAGCAAGACCGTTGATACCGCCATCAATGACATTGGTGTCGCCCTGCTTCCACAGGAACCGACCAATGGCCTTGGCTGGACGAATAAAGATCACGTCGTAAAGTTCGTCAAAGTACCATTTGTTAAGCAAGAAGTTGTAAAGCGGCGCCTGTTGCGCAGCCAACTTGGCAGGCAAATCGGGGCGACGGATATACATTTGGAAGGCAAGCAAGAAACCAGACAACATTGCGATAAACGGCGAGAGTTTCACCCAAACCGGTACGTTGTGCGCCTCGTGCAAGACATGGTTGTCAGGGTGTTTGAAAATAGCACCCTTCCCCGGCGTCGTAGGCCAAGCGCCTGCATGATCATCACCATTGGACTTTTCGTCAGCGTGGCCATCTTCGACGTGATCTTCAGTTTCGTCACCCGCTGCATGTGCAGGTGCAACCAATGAGAACCCGAGGGACGCATGATCGTCACC
>JAPKCP010000112.1 GCA_028822885.1 Yoonia sp.
GTGCGGACATGACGTTGCTATCCGTCCAAAACCTATCGCTTGCGATCAATGGAACGCCAATCTTGCATGATGTCAGTTTTGATATCGCGGCAGGTGAAATTGTGGCTGTGACGGGCGAAAGTGGGTCTGGCAAGTCGATGACGGCCCTTGCTATTATGGGGCTCTTGCCGCGTGGTTCAGTATCAAAGGGGCGCATTGATCTGGGTGGACAAGACGTCCTAACCACGGATGAACCTACACTTTGTGAGATGCGTGGCCGCGATGTTGGGATGATTTTTCAAGAACCGATGACGGCGTTGAACCCGGTGCAGACGATTGGCGCACAGGTGGCTGAAACAATCCTTGTTCACGGTGACGCAGACAGGGCCGGGGCCAAATTGCGCGCCGCTGAGATGTTGGAGCGTGTTGGCCTGCCCAATCGCGATGTGCCGTTATCGCGCTACCCGCATGAATTATCGGGTGGCCAACGCCAGCGCGTCGTGATCGCGATGGCAATTGCGCTGCGCCCAAAGCTTTTGATCGCGGATGAACCGACAACAGCGCTGGATGTGACGACGCAAGCAACGATCCTTGATCTGCTGTGCGATCTTGTAGCGGATTTTGGCATGGGATTACTGATGATCACCCACGATCTGGCCGTTGTTGCAGACATGGCGGACAAGATCGTGGTGATGCAAAATGGCAATTTGGTAGAACAGGGGCCAACGCAGACTGTGTTGCACGCCATGCAGCACCCTTACACAAAGGCGTTGTTTGCAGCATCGACCCATAAAGTAAATTTACCGCCAAGACCTGCACCTGTGCCCCTTTTGTCGGTGCAAAACGTCGTCCGTGATTACAAGACACCACGCAAAACGATTTTTGGAAGGCCCGGTGCATTTCGGGCGATCGATCAGGTTAGCTTTGTGTTGAACAAGGGTGAACGGCTTGGCCTAGTCGGGGAAAGTGGCTGCGGCAAGTCTACATTGACGCGTGCCATTCTTGGGCTGGAACGGTTACAGGGCGGTACGATTACCCTCGATGGCGATCCAGTTTTCAGTGGTAAACAGCCTAACCTTGCTGTGCGTCGCAAGATGCAGGTCGTGTTTCAAGATCCTTACGGATCATTTAACCCACGCCACCGCGTGGACCGTTTAATCACAGAACCCTTTCATCTGCTTGAAACGCCGCCAACTGGCGCGATGCGGGCTGAAGCTATCTCGACGGCATTGACTGATGTTGGGCTTTCGCCCGATGATGCGACGAAATACATCCATGAATTCTCAGGCGGGCAGCGGCAAAGGATCGCAATTGCGCGCGCGCTCATTGTTTCGCCTGACCTGATTGTTTTTGACGAAGCGGTGTCTGCATTGGATGTCTCCGTGCGCGCGCAGGTTCTGGATTTGTTGGCCGAACTGTGCAGCCAACGCCCGCTGTCCTACCTGTTTATCTCACATGACTTGTCAGTTGTGCGCACAATCACGGACAGGGTTCTGGTGATGCAGGCTGGTAAAATCGTGGAGCAAGGCGAAACTGAAGACGTGTTTCAAAACCCGCAACACCCCTACACGCAATCCCTTCTTGCAGCGGCGCCAACTTTACCAGACCTTATGGGCAATCAAAGACCGCAACCTTTTCTGGCGAAAAATATCCCCGGCTGAGGCAAACTTACAAAGAAAATCCGCGCTTGTGCGGTCAATTGGATCAAACGCGATGAAACCCGGACCCCTCAATTTGATCACCGACGTGCCCGGCCTTTTGGTCGGCAACGCGCAAGACGACGTTATTAAAACAGGCGCGACTGTTGTGACCGCCGATCAGCCATTTACCGCATCGGTTCACGTCATGGGTGGCGCACCGGGAACACGCGAGACAGATTTGCTGGCTCCGGATAAACTAGTGCCGGCGGTAGATGCGATCTTCTTATCTGGCGGGTCGGCGTTTGGCCTTGATGCAGGGTCAGGCGTCATGGACGGGCTGCGATTGGCAGGGCGTGGATTTCCAGTTGGGGCGATGACCGTGCCATTGGTCCCGGGCGCAATCTTGTTTGATTTGATTAACGGTGGGGATAAGGCGTGGAACGAAAATCCCTATCGCGCATTGGGTCGTGCGGCCTTTGACGCGGCAGGCGTTGATTTTGAACTTGGCAGCCATGGTGCAGGTACAGGTGCCACAGCGGCGATGCAAAAAGGCGGGCTTGGGTCCGCATCTGTAGAACTGGCGGACGGCACGATTGTCGGAGCATTGGTGGCCGCGAACCCGATTGGGTCCGTGACGACACCGGGATCGCAGACCTTTTGGGCCGCGCCGTATGAGGTCGGGGATGAGTTTGGTGGTCTTGGCGTTAATCCCGCTAGCAATTTGGGTGATCTTCCTGCGAGTGAGAAGGCAGCTGCAATGACGCTATCAGCCCAGCCAACGAATACAACAATCGCTGTTGTTGCCACAAATGCTGTCTTGACCAAGGCCCAATGTCAGCGGGTTGCAGTGGCTGCACATGACGGTATGGCAAGGGCGATTGTACCGTCGCATACCCCGTATGACGGTGACTTGGTTTTTGCACTTTCGACGGGGCGTGCGGACGAAGCGGTTGATGATGCTGCACTTCTTGAGATTGGCCATGCAGCGGCGGTTTGCCTCAGCCGCGCTATTGCCCGCGGCATCTATCACGCAACACCTGCCGACAGTGATCTTTTGCCGTGTTGGTCGCAACAAGGCTAACTTTTAGAACGCTATTTTGAAGGACGTATTATGACAAGTTTGACCATCCAAACCACCCCCATTGATGGGCAAAAACCAGGAACATCTGGCCTGCGCAAAAAGGCCAGAACGTTCATGGAGCCGCATTATCTTGAGAATTTCGTGCAAGCGATTTTTGATGGCGTTGGCGGTGTTAATGGCAAAACGCTTGTTTTGGGCGGAGATGGGCGGTTTCACAATGATGTGGCAGTGCGCACAATCTTGCAGATGGCGGCAGCCAATGGCGCTGCCAAAATGATTGTTGGGCAGGGTGGGCTACTGTCGACGCCAGCCGCGTCGCATCTGATCCGATTACATGAGACCGATGGCGGGATCATTCTCTCAGCCAGCCATAATCCCGGTGGTATCGACGAAGATTTTGGTATCAAGTTCAATACACCAAACGGTGGCCCCGCCCCCGAGGGCGTGACTGATGCGATTTATGCGCGTACGAAAACGATCGATAGCTACCGTATCTTGGACTGCGCAGCACCAGATATTGACGTGATTGGCGAAAGCCGACTTGGCGACATGAGTGTGACGATTGTTGATCCTGTTACTGATTATGCTGATCTGATGGAAACACTGTTCGATTTTGGTGCGATCCGTGCGCTCTTTGCTGACGATTTCACGATGCAATTTGATGCGATGAACGCGATCACTGGTCCCTATGCGCGCGAGGTGCTTGAGACTCGCTTGGGTGCGTCTGCTGGCACGGTTGTTCACGGCATCCCGCAGCCTGATTTTGGGGGCATGCACCCTGATCCAAACCCCACTTGGGCGCACGAGTTGATGGCGACAATGTTCGCCGAAGATGGCCCAGATTTTGGGGCAGCATCGGATGGTGACGGCGACCGCAATATGATCGTTGGGCAGCGCTGCTATGTCAGCCCGTCGGATAGCCTGGCGCTGATCGCGGCCCATGCAACGGTTGCCCCCGGCTACAAGCAGGGACTGAGTGGTGTTGCCCGTTCGATGCCAACATCTGCTGCTGTGGATCGTGTCGCGCAAGCGTTGGGTATTCCATGTTTTGAGACGCCAACGGGCTGGAAGTTTTTTGGAAACCTGATGGATGACGGTCAGGTCGCTTTGTGTGGCGAAGAAAGCTTTGGCACCGGGTCGGACCACATTCGCGAAAAGGATGGTCTTTGGGCTGTCTTGATGTGGCTCAATATGATCGCAGCAACAGGGCAAGGCGTCCAAGAACTTCTCAAGTCTCATTGGGCGACTTACGGGCGGAATTATTATTCACGCCACGACTTTGAAGCGATTCCAACAGCGCAAGCTGATGTTGTTTTTGATGGGCTTCGCGTGCATTTGCATGCGCTTGTTGGTCAGGAATTCGCAGGTTTGGCTGTCACCGCCGCAGACGAATTCAGCTATTCAGACCCGGTTGATGGATCGGTGTCGCACCAACAAGGATTGCGTGTGATGTTTGGGCCTGGAACACGCTTTGTTCTGCGCAAATCTGGAACAGGCACGACAGGTGCGACACTGCGGCTTTATCTTGAAGTACTGGAAGAAGACCCAACTCGCTTTGATCAAGATGCGCAGGTGGCGCTATCAGGTGTGATCCAGGCGGCCCATAAAATTTTAGGTCTGCAAGATTTCATTGGCCGAACGACCCCGGACGTCGTCACTTGACCCAGATTGACCGAACTGAGCGTGCGATGCACGCGCGACATTTTTGATTGGTTGAACGCCGGGGGCAGTGGAAGGTTGAACCTTTGGATGCCTCCAGCGGAGATGTTTGGGTCAGGAACACGCGCGCGGGTTAACCTGCTTGTGCCAAGCGTTTGAGCAAAGAGGAAGTGTCCCAGCGTCCGCCGCCCAGCTTTTGGACATCTTTGTAGAATTGGTCAACGAGAGCTGTAACAGGAAGGCTCGCCCCATTGTCGTTGGCTGTTGCAAGGCAGATCGCGAGGTCTTTGCGCATCCAATCGACTGCAAAACCGTGGTCGAAGTCATCGGCGAGCATTGTTTTGTATCGGTTTGCCATTTGCCAGCTACCCGCAGCACCTTGGCTGATGACCTCAACAACAGATTCGCCATCGAGCCCTGCTTTTTGGGCGAAGTGGAGTGCTTCTGACAGGCCTTGCATGAGACCTGCGATTGCAATCTGGTTGCACATTTTGGTCATCTGACCTGCGCCGCTGTCGCCAATACGTCTGCACAGTTTGGCATAAGTTGTGATGATCTTTTCAGCTGTATCGTATTGCGATTGCACGCCACCACACATGATTGACAGCTGGCCGTTTTCTGCACCTGCTTGACCGCCAGATACTGGTGCATCGATAAAGCCGACCCCTTTTTGCGCTGCAATTGCGAATAATTCGCTTGTGACCGCTGCTGATACTGTCGTGTGGTCAACGAAGATCGAGCCAGTCACCATTTCTGCAAAAGCGCCATCGGCACCGAGCGTGACTGACCGCAAGTCGTCATCATTTCCGACGCAAGCCATAACGAGGTCGGCACCAGCCGCTGCTGCGCGTGGCGTCGTTGCCATGCGGCCGCCATGTTCGCTGACCCAAGCTTCAGCTTTTGCGGCAGTGCGGTTATAAACGGTGACGTCATGACCGGCGGCTTGCAGGTGTCCTGCCATTGGGTAGCCCATCACCCCTAGCCCCAAGAATGCGAGTTTTGACATGATAGCGCCCTTTGTATTGGTGAGATTTCTTTACCACATCATGGCTGAATTGGGAGATGCCGCAAGGACAATTAGAGGTCTGGTAGCAGAGCCTGAAGGTCTGCTGCGTCCATTGGGCGCGCCAGACCGTACCCCTGCAAATAATCGCACCCTAGGTCTGCGAGGGCCGAAACATGCTCTCGCGTTTCCACACCCTCTGCGACGACCGCGATGCCGAGAACGTGACCAATTTCGATAATTGAAGCGACAAGACGCCTTTGTTGTTGGCTTTGAACGAGTGGCATCACCAACTGTCGATCAATCTTGAGCCGATCTGGTCGCAGATTGAGCAGTCCAACCATTGAGGCATGGCCCGTGCCAAAATCATCAATCTCAATTGCGATTCCAAGTTCGCGCATACATGCAAGATTTTTTGCCAAGTGTTCATTTGTGTCATCAAGGAAAACAGATTCGAGCAGTTCAAAGGCGAAATTCTGCTCTTCATCGGCGAGATGGGCAATGCGCATGGGCAGCAATGGATCAAGCAAGCGCTTTGCGGATACATTGACGGAAATTTGCCGAACGTATTTGCCAGCGGCCCGCCATATTTTTGAGTCTTCAAGCGCTCGTTCGAACACGAGTTGGTCAATTTTGGCGACCATATCAATTTCTTCTGCGATGCTTAGAAACGCGTCAGGCGCGAGACGGCCACGCGTTGGGTGATCCCACCTGACAAGAGCTTCTGCGCCAACGATTTCCAACGTTTGGCAATCGTATTGTGGTTGGTAGACGCATTGAAACTGGCCTTGATCAAGCGCGACTAGAATATCGTCAGCGCATTGTCGTCGTGCCAAAGCTGCGGTTTTTAGGTCAGGCGAATAGAATTGAAATTGCCCGCGCCCTTCTTCCTTGGCACGATAAAGAGCGAGATCGGCGTTCGAAAACAGCGCGGAATCGTCTGGAGTTGGTCCTTCATCGGTTGCAATACCGATGCTGAGCCCAAACCGACATTCATGGCCTTGAAACAGAAACGGGCGTCTTGCCTCGTGAATTAAGCCACGCGCCCAATATCCTAACAAAGCGTCGTGTGGGGCATGATCCAGAAAGACGACAAATTCATCTCCGCCAACGCGCGCAATAATGCTATTTGGGGTCGCAGCGTTGCGAAGTATATCCGCGACATGGCACAGGACGGCATCTCCGGCTGCGTGCCCTAGCGTGTCATTGATTTGTTTGAAACGATCGAGATCAATATGTAGCACGGCGCTTCGCATTTTGGTCTTAACCCGACGTGGCACAGAAGCTTTACGGTAGCTTTCAAGGAGTCGGCGGTTTGGTAATGCCGTTAGCGCATCATGATTGGACTGATATTCCATCTCAGCGCGCGCTGCCTCAAGCGCTGCATTTTGCTCAATTGCTTTTTCGTTTGCGCGTTTAAGGGCCGTGGCCTGTTCGTGTTCAGTGGTTGTATCCCAGTTCACGCCAATCAACTTAGCGACACCAAGCGCGTCGTTATAGTGACGCCCTGTCGAACGGATATGGCGTAAGGTGCCGTCTTTGTGAATGATCCGGTATGACAGATCAAAGTTCTTGCGTTCGCGGACCGACATCTCGCTTTCGGTCAAGATTTGGTCGCGGTCGTCCGGGTGAATGGAATCCTTCCAAATGGTCTTTGGTTGTTGGCGTATTTTGTCGGTGATTCCATAGATGTCATACATCTGCCGGTCCCAAAACAAGATCTTCTTGTCGATGTTGTATTCCCAAACGCCAATGCCTGAAGTCGTTAAGGCAAGTTCGAGTCGTTTTGAAATATCCTCGTATTGGTTACCAAGCTGTTTGAGGTGGCTGATATCAGTGTCTGTCCCGATCATACGTTCAGGACGGCCATTTAAGTCGCGTGCAATCACTTCCCCGCGGGAAAGAATCCAGATCCAATGGCCGTTCGCGTGGCGCTCGCGGAATTCATCAAAAAATTGGTCAATCTGACCGGTATTCACAGCATCAATACGTGTGAGAAGCGCCGCGCGGTCAAGTGGATGAGCCCGATCTAACAGCTCGTCTACAAGTTGGGTTCCGTGATCGTCGTCTTTCAAGCCTCGGATACCGCGCCAGCCAGAGGAGTAGAATCGTGTGCCTTTCGTGACATCAATATCCCAAAGGCCATGCATGTCGCTGTCCATGGCGTGCTGCCAGCGCGGCTCTAGCGCATTGAGTTTTGCCAAAGAGTCCTGCGTTTGTTGAAGGTGTGACACATCGCTATCTGTTCCGATAAGCCTGTGTGGTTTGCCTGACGGATCACGTTCGGTCACGCGGCCTTGCGACCGGATGGTGATCCAATGGCCATCCGCGTGCTTTTCGCGGAATTGAACATCACTTGACCCATCGCGTAGCAGTGTCCGCGTTGCACGCATGATTAGAGGCAGGTCTTCGGGATGAATATTGCCCAGCTCGCCATCATGAAGTGTGCGTGGGATTTCAGATTTGTCCAGCCCACGAAGCGTAAACCAAGCATCTGACCGAAATGTCTGCTTCACGGTGCGATCATACGACCAAAACCCGTCAGGGAGATTGTCGATTACTTCGGACCAGAAGCCGCTTTCAGGCTGGTATTCATTGGGGTGTTGATCGTGACTTTGGTCGGGGACCAAAAGCCCAAGGATGCCTGAGTTCCATTGTTCCGACCCATCCACAGCCGTAAACCAAATCGATCGTCCTTTGTGTGTCGTCTTGAAAATGCATCCATCGCTTTGCGTCAAAACTTTGAAGCCTACGCGGGATCGAAACGCATCACGTTGTTTGGGGTCGATAAGTTCACAAATATCCGGCTCAAATGTACGCTTTGGGTCGAGGCCAATCCAATCAACCCAAGCTACATTATGATGAATTATAACCCCATCGAAGTCCAAAAAAACCGCTGGAATTGCAAGCGGGTCAATTAAGCTGGCCGCAAGCAAATCTGTCGGAGATTCGCGCCCAATTCGCAATGTGCCGCCTCGCTTCATATTCAATCTGACAAACCATCGCTAACAAAGATTAAGATCGTGATAATGAAGTATGCCGCTGACGTCAGGCAGGTGCGACAGTCGGCGCCTTGTCTTTGTGGCACCACCACGCTACCGAAATACTCTAAATGGTCAGGTCAAGGATACACCTTATGCGAAAGTTTTTCATTGCTGTGACACTTATGGTTGCGCCATCTTTTGCGATGTCGCATGAGTATAAGATTGGTGACTTGGTTGTGAACCATCCTGCTGCGAAGACAACACCAGCGACGGCAATGGCGGGTGCTGGCTATCTTGCGATCACTAACAACGGCGACACGTCGGATAGTTTGATCGCAGTCGAGGCTGATTTTCAGCGCGTTATGATCCATGATACGAAGGTCGAGAATGACATCGCTTCAATGTTCCATATTGATGCTGCCGAAATTGCACCGGGCGGAACGATTATATTCGCACCGGGCGGCAAGCACATCATGTTCATGGGACTTGGTGGTGATCCGTTTGAAGCAGGCGAAACGTTCCCCGCGACGCTAATTTTTGAAAAGGCAGGCCGGCTTGATGTTGAGTTTAATGTTGAAACACTAGAGCAAATTGTTGAAGCGCTTGGCAAAGGTGGTGATGCGATGGACGTCGATCACTCTGGCCATAGTATGGACGAAAGTAGCAATTAATTCTGGGTAAGCCAAATGGATGTCCTGCGTGTTTGAATAGACGAAATAGTGCCCGTTTGCACATTGAGGTTCCGGGAGGCCTGCACGCTTTTTTTGGGCCTTTACCCGGAGCCGTAAGATGTTTTGAACGTGACGAAGATGGCGACGCGTTTATTCGCGAGTGCCTTTAACGGGATCAACAAAACCGTTACCCCGATGTCGTTTTGATCGGATGGACGGCGATTTTGGATACCAAAGAATCGGATGCTATCAGACTGAATCAGCGCGATTGAGTTGCGTATTTACGTGCAACGTTTGTACAAGAACGCAGTCGTGTCAGTTAAAGTGATTGGTCTATGTGCCGCGGTTTTTTCAATTTATTGGGCTTACGTGTGGATATTTTCCCTTTAACAGATGCGTTTAACACAGGTTGAACGCCATTAGACTTGTGCATGCACTGGCCTCTTAACGGTCACGGAGAATTTTGTGGTTGAGGGTTGGACGCTTGAGGTACAGGCGCTAACCTGAACGCAAGTGCGGACTTTGATGGCTTACGAGAGAATTGAGATCAAAAGGATTATGATTATGAAGACATTTAACATTGTAGCTGCTCTGACATTGCTGGCAGCGCCTGCATTCGCTGATGGACATTCTGCATCTGGGGATGCAGCCGCCGGTGAAGAGCAGTTCAACCGTCAATGCGTATCATGCCACATTGTTGCAGACGCTGACAGGAACGTTCTTGCAGGCCGCGCCGCGAAAACTGGCCCTAACCTTTACGGTGTCGCAGGGCGTGTGCCGGGCGCAGTCGATAGGTTCCGCTATGGCAGTTCTATTATTGAGCTGGGTGAGACGACTGGCCTTGGTTGGACTGAAGAGAGCTTTGTCGCTTATGTGATGGACCCGACTGGCTACCTCCGCGAAGCACTCGATAACAGCCGCGCACGCGGGAAAATGTCCTATAAAGTGCGTGAAGAAGCGCAAGCCGTAGATATGTACGCTTTCCTCGCGACATTCTCTGACTAAGCGACGTTC
>JAPKCP010000113.1 GCA_028822885.1 Yoonia sp.
CGGCCAATCGATACCCGACACCTCTGCGGCGAGATCGGCAATCATCGGTTGCGCATTTGGCGTCGCCACATCGGTTTGTGCCAATGCTTTTATTTGTGCCAGATCAGGCAAGTCCGCACCCGTCTGTGCACTAAGCGCCGCGATTATGTCAGCGTCAATGATCGTTCCGTCCGCGATGCGGGTGTTATACCAACTGCGCGGCATCGTCACAGGGACGCCGCCGACACGCACCAGTAGTGCGCCAGCCTGTGCAAGTGTTTCTGTCGCCTGGCCCAAAAAGGGGTTCACCGCGACCGAAGATGCAAGCGGCCAAGCCGGGGGAATAGCCCGAGCAGCCGTATCGCAAGCACTGATGAGCGTTGAAAGCGAGAGGTTTGAAGACGTGTTCATGTTTGTATTCCTTGGCATCAATTAGGAGGACTGCTTGGACGACCAGCCGCGCAGCAGTTTGTCAAAGATAGCATTGGCATAAAGCCCATTGGACAGGTGCACGCGCATACCCGCCGCCGCTGGGTGATAAGCCCAAAGCGGGAACATCGCTTGCGCAATGGCCACCAAACCAAAGCTGAGCAATGCCAAAACGATCAACGCCCATTCTAATGGACCGGGCGCTGGCGTGGCAGGCAAGGTGCCGTACATCAGCCAATCAGCCCCAGTTTGCAGTGCAAAATAACCAATCGCAGCCGCTACTGAAAACGCAGCAGTGCGCTGTGTTAGAACCTTTGGGGCCGCATCTGCGAGACCTTGTGCCAGCAGGTATGCAACGCCAAAAATCAGGATGGCACCAAGGGCGATGGCCTGCGGCGATTTACCTGTGACGCCAAAGATCAGGCCCACACTTGCGTAGATCACCAGCGCGATCAGAAAGGCCCGACCAACCGCAAGGCCATTCGGGATGGCCACAGGTCCGGGGCGACGTATCGCAGCCACACCATCGACTGCCATGCCAGAGGCCAGAAAGGCGTGCGCTTTGTACAAAGAATGTGCCACGATATGCAGCAGAGCCAGTGGAAACAGCGCCAAGCCACATTGCAGGATCATGAACCCCATCTGCGCCACGGTTGACCATGCCAGTGATGTTTTGACCGCTGATTGCGTCAACATAACAAGACCGCCGAACAGCGCTGTGAACCCACCGATCATCACCAGAACCGCCAAGACACCCGGGGCCAACAACATCACGTCTGCGAACCGGATCAACAAAAAGCCACCTGCGTTGATGACGCCTGCATGGAGCAAGGCGGACACAGGCGTTGGGGTCTCCATCACTTCTGTCAGCCAGCCGTGCATCGGAAATTGCGCCGATTTCAAGATTGCCGCAAAGGCGAGAGCCGTCGCAATCCAACCTGCCCCTGCTTGGCCTTCGCCCATACGCGCTGCTGCGAGAATGTCTGCAATGTCGCCCGTGCCATACTGAACAAGCAGCAAAACCACCGCCACCAGCAAGGCGCCGTCGCCCATCCGCGCTGTGATCCACTTTTTATGGGCCGCCCTTTGTGCCGCAATGCGGTTAGGATAATGCAGCAATAGCTTGTGCAAAAACAGACTGGTGGCGATCCAAGCGAGGGCCAGTTGCAAGATGTTCCCTGCAATCACCAGTAGCATTACCGCGGCGAGCGTTGCACAAAGCCAACCAGTAAATGGCCCCTGCTCCGGTTCGCCGTCCATGTAGGTCGCAGCATATCGGACAACGACCCAACCGACAAAACTGACTAACAGCACCATCACCGCGCTGATCGCATCCAAACGGGCCGATATGCCCATTCCAAACACACCGATAAGACCGCTGGTTGCTGCGCCTTCAGACATCAAGGCAAGACAAGACAGGACCGCAGTACCCAAAGCGGCAAGCGTAATCCATTCAATCGTGCGCAGTAGTGGACCCGGACGCATCGCTGGTCCACGAAAGGCAAGCACAGAGGCTATAATGAGGGCAAAGGGGGCCAGAAATGGTAAAAGGGCGATCGACACAGACGTTTCTCCTTGTGGCTGATTGGCAGCTGACGTCGGACTAGCAGGCACATACTTGATGTAAAAATTCATTGTTTATTCGAATACGTTCTGTTTAATGAATGGATGAGCGAATTTAATTATCACCATCTGCGTTATTTCTGGGCCGTTGCGCATGACGGCAACCTGACCCGCACGGCAGAACGACTGAACCTATCGCAGTCTGCAGTTTCCGTGCAAATCAAACAGCTTGAGGCACATTTGGGCCATGCTTTGTTTGAGCGGCGTGGTCGCCAACTTGTCCTGACAGAGGCAGGCCGAATCGCACTTGACCATGCAGATGCTATTTTTGCAGCGGGCCGCGAATTGATTGGGACGCTAAAGGAAAAAGGCCGTAGCCGGCAGGCGATCCGCATCGGCGCGCTGGCAACGTTGTCGCGCAACTTTCAGATGGAATTTCTGCGTCCCATTCTCGGCAGACAGGATGTCGAAATCATCCTACGTTCAGGCACGAGTGCTGACTTATTACAATCGCTCGAGGCGCTGAACCTCGACGTTGTTTTGATCAATCAACCGCCGTCACGTGATGCCGTCACGCCCTTTGTTTCACAGCGGTTGTCCGAACAACCCGTCAGCCTTGTTGGCACACCTGAGCGGTTGAAAGGCAATCGCGGCGTCGTTGATCTTTTAACGACACAGCCTGTTATTTTGCCCACGGCCGATACCGGCGTTCGGATCGGGTTTGATGCGTGGACTGATCGCCTTGGTATAAGACCCCAAATCGCAGCCGAAGTGGACGATATGGCCATGATGCGCCTGCTTGCGCGCGAGGGTGTTGGATTGGCAGTTTTGCCACCGATCGTGGTGCAGGACGAATTGACCTCAGGACGGCTGATCGAAGCCGAGAGATTGCCCGGGATCGGAGAAACCTTTTTCGCTGTAACCATCACGCGTCGATTTCCAAACCCAATATTAAAGGAATTGCTTGAGGTGCGGGCGATTTAGGCGACCTTTTTCAGCTCCCAATAGCGGTCCTTTTCACGGACGGGCGCTAAACAAATGTACAAACGCTTTAACAGTAAAGGTCAGATATTTCTTTACTGCGCGGCATTTCAAAACCGCTTGAAAAGAAACGTCGTTATTGCACCTCAATCGTAGCCTGATCCGAAAAGCCATCAGCATCAATCACAGTGATTGACGAAAACCCAACGCCGGGGGACATAATATCTACCTGTTGACGATGGCTCCGTGCGACAGGCACCCCGTTGGAAAGCCACACATAGGGCGCGCGACCATCTCGTACTTTCACTGTCAGGAGAGACGTATCGAGCACCGCACCATCAGGCGGAAACGCAATACGTGGCTGAAACATGGCGTTGCTAATTGGTGCCCCAAAATGTTGCAAATGCAAAGGCAGCTGCGCTGTCGAAAGCAGTAGCGTTTCATGCGGCGGTGGGCCAATCTGGACAACTTCACGACTTATCCGCGCAAATGCGTCGAACATCACTGGTGCCGCAAGACCGCCACCAAATGCGCCAGGGACAGGCGTGCCATCCGGCCGCCCCATCCAGATACCAACAACGTATTGCCCATCAAATCCAATCGCCCACGCATCCCTATGACCATAAGATGTACCAGTCTTGAAAGCGATCCCTGCCCCCTGAACACCACGCGGCCTTGGTGCTTCGACTAGGATATTAGCTATCTGCCACGCCGCGGCCCTGTTCATGACGGATTGGGGAAAAAATCCAGCGCTTGGCTCTGTCTGCAAACGCAAATCAACGGCCACACCACCATTGCCGATCGCAGCATAAAGCTGCACAAGTTCCTTCAGGCTCAAACCTAAGCCACCAAGCGCCACCGCCAACCCCGGCACACCACCCGGAACTTTGGGATCTGTCCCAGCACGTCGCAGTCCCGCCAACAGGTGGTATGGGCCCAACGCCTGCGTGACCGCGACTGCCGGAATATTCAACGAATGCTGCAAAGCAGTCCGCACCCGCAACTCACCACGGTAAAGCCCATCAAAGTTCTGTGGCGTATAGCCATCAAAATCGGTGGGTCGGTCGGCAATCATCGTCTCTGGATGGATCAAACCCTGATCGAACCCAAGCCCATAAATCAACGGCTTCAGCGTTGATCCCGGTGAACGCACAGCCTGTGTTAGATCAATAAACCCACCCGGCGCATTTGCGCTATAAGTAGAGGACCCAACACTTGCCAAAATGTGTCCCGATTGATGATCCGCGACCATCATTGCAATTTGTACACCATCCGAGCGACCACGGGTGGCATCCACAGCCAACACCTCCAAGGATTTTTGCAATCGCCGGTCCAGCGTCACATCATGCTCGGTCAAACTAGGATTCAGTGCTACCAACTGATCTGCGAGGTGGGGTGCAAATGCTGGCAGAACATGCCGCGTTCGTGTCACTGCATAATGCGTAGCGCTCGCCAATGTGGTCGCATCAATCAAACCATCGTCGGCTAGTCTGCCCAAAACAGCATCCCGCGCGCGGGTCGCGGCCACCGGTGCACGATCCGGTCTGCGCGTCTCTGGTGATTGCGGCAGCGCAACCAAAAGTGCGGCCTGCGCGGGCGTCAACCGGCGCGGTGGACGATCAAAATAGGCATAAGAAGCAGCCCGCACACCTTCGATATTCCCGCCAAAGGGCGCATGATTCAAATAGAGCGTCAGGATATCGTCTTTGCTCAACTGTCGTTCTAGCGCCAATGCCACACGTATCTGGCGCAGCTTACCTTCCAAACGCCCCGTCCCGCCATCCTCAAGCAACCGGGCAACTTGCATCGTGAGGGTCGACCCGCCAGAGACGACACGTCCATTCCAAACCGCCTGCCCCACTGCACGCAGCGCCGCAATAAAGTCAACGCCTCCATGATCAACAAAGCGCTTGTCCTCATAGCGGATCAACATCTTCAAATATGTCGAGTCCACGTCATCCAACAAGACCGGTAGGCGCCAACGCCCATCGACGTTCGTATAGACTCGCAACAAGTCTCCATTGCGGTCGCGGACTTCCGTGCTGACCTCAGCTTGCAAAGACGGCAAGATCGTCGCATCGACCCAAGCATCTACTTGGTCTCGTACGGCCGCACCGCCCCAAAGGCACAGCGCCATGGCAAATAACCAGCGTGTCACTGGCTGATCGTCACTTGCCCCGCATCCGTGTGGGCGCGCATCTGGGGCCGATACATATCTTCAACTGATGCCGCCGGGTGATGAAACTGTCCGGGCGACACCGCACGCACGATATAGGCCAGTTGAAACGGCTGATCTGATCGCCAATCCACTGCAGCAAGGAACCGGTCCGCACGGAACTCTGCATTCTCAGCCAAAACAGGTCTCAACCAATCAAGCGCGCTGATGTCGCCACCGGACAAAAGGTTCGGATTATCAATCTCAAACCCAGCAGGCAGGGGATCGTTTATCATCAACCGCGCCTCTTGGCGGCCAAATGGACGCACAGTCAGCACTGTCACCAATCGCGTACCTACTGTCACATCAGCGAGGTTAACCTGCTTGCCTTCAGTCGTGGCATAGGTCCGCTCAATCGCATACCCATTGCCACCCGCTGGCTCTGGCACAGTCGGAACACCAAAAGTCGTTACTGTAATATCGGTTGAGCGATCGCTGGTGTTTGTTATGGCCACAGGCGCGGTAGCCGTCTGCTCATCACGCAACCGCACCACTGGTCCATCAGGTAGCAAGCCATCGATGGTCAACCCAGTGCTGCGCAAATCATCGATCAACGCATTAGCGGCTAGCAATGTCCAAGCAGCTTCTTGCGTTGATGCACGGCTGGTGTTGGTCCCAACACGTTGTAATAACCGATCTCGATCAACTGCATCACTGCCCGCATCGACCGCCAAGGCCAAAACAGCTGCTGCGTCGCGGCGATACGTGCCATAATCACTGCGCCAGACGCGGCGTTCTTCCTCTGCAATCTGTGCAAACAAGACGCGACCAGCACGGCCAAACATCGCATCTGCACGGGGCTGATCGCCATATTGGGCCAAGGCCGCGCCTAATTGCGCCATTGCCAAAGGTGACGAAAACGACCCTGCTTTTTGGTCCGCGTAATAACGTAGATCACCAACTGCCGCCTCGCCCTCTCGGGCCAGCACATAGAACGCATAGGCAAGATCATTGCCGCCCTTATCAAAATCAGGGTAGTAATTCACCGCATTGCGCAGGTTCGCAACTGCATTGTCATAGGCCACATCAGGCACGACATATCCCGCCGCACGGGCGCGCGTCAGAAAATCAGTGACATAGGAATCCAGCCACAAATCACCCGAATTTGGACGCCACAGGCCAAAGGCACCATTGGCAGATTGGTTCGATGTGATCTCTGCAATGGCTTGGGTAATCCGCTCACTGATTTTATCACGGGTCGCCAGCCCCATCGCCTCGGCCACACCGTCAAGGTACAATAACGGCAAAGCACGAGACGTAATCTGTTCGGTACAGCCATAAGGATAGCGGTCCAACGCATTCAAAAGTCCCGGCGCGTCAAACTGAGCCAGAGGACCTGCCGACAACGTCGCATTGCCAGTTCCAGTCACCAAACCCGCAAACACATCATCATCAAAAGTAAAAGTCGCGCCAGGATCGAGCGCAAACCGACTGATCCGACTTACCTCCGGATCATTGACCACAACGGGCACCGTCAGCGATTTCACCAAACGTCGACCATCCGGCGTCGTAAGGGTTATATCAATGCTATGATTTCCCACATCAAAGGCCGCAAATGGAATCTCAACCACCTGCTTGCCGCCCTCAGCTAAGGTGATCGACGCAGGTATCTGCGACACCATGCCAAGCCCATTCGCGGCAACATTCAACCCCATCTTACCAGCAGGGCCATCAGCATGGATGATCTCTAGCAACAGACGACTTTGATCACCCGGTGCTAAAAAACGCGGAACACTGGCTGTGACAACAACCGGATCACGCACAATCACGTCTTGGTCTGCTTGACCAACCCCGGTCTGAGACCACGCAATTGCCATCAATCGGATCGTGCCATTGAATGCGGGTAAATCAAAGCTGACCTGTGCGCGACCATTGGCATCCACCTGCACAGGACCTGTAAAGTAAGTCACCAACTCCTCGGTTGGTGGAGGACTTTGCATCCCTGCTGTAGACACCGCATCACCGCCTGACCGGACCGTTCCCATGGCACCGTTCAAGCCATCAATCAGACGGCCATAAACATCACGCATTTCGACACCCAGCTTGCGCTGACCAAAGTAATGACCTTGAGGATCAGGAATCTCGAAACCTGTCAGGTTCAATATACCAAGATCAACTGCGGCAAGCGTAACATAAGCCGTCTCACCCGGCTGGACGCCTTCAATCTGAATGCTGACGTCCAAGGGACCGCGCGGCTGCATAGTTTCAGGGGCAGTCAGAGACACCCTTAACGCCTTATTTCCAGGATCAACTTGTGCATATCCAAGACCCAGCGCACGCGCCGGATTTCGCTTTTCCTCAACCGACATCGGACGAATGACTGAAGCGCTGACATAAGCACCGGCACCCCATTCTTCGGTCACCGGCAGCGCAATCAAGTTTTCACCTTCAACAACAGGCACTGTCTTCATCGTGATCAAACGATCCGACATCACAGTCACAACCGCCTGCCCCGCGTATCGCGGGACTATGCGGAATGTCGCGATGTCGCCCACAGCATAGCTTTCAGCGTCTAACGATGCTTCGAGTAGGTCAGGCGTGTCATCAGCAGACGCAGGCGCATACCAACCGGCAGAAAAATCGTCTGATGCGATAATGTGATCAGCGCCAATTGCCTCAACGACAATCTCGTGCGTGCCCCATTCGACCTCGGCCCCAACACGAACAGGCACGGCACCAAGCGTCGCCTCACCCCGTGCAATACGGGTCCGTGTTGTTGTCGGTTCCCAATCCCAACGATTACCTAAGCGGTACCATTGGTATCGGGTGCGGACCTTGTTGATGGTCCACTGAACCTTCAAATCAGCCGCACTCAAATCAGGGTTCAGCGCGATCAACTCGAAAGGTGCTTCAGCATTTTCGCCAATCACACCGTCAAACAGCGGTTTGATCCCTATCATCGCCTGATCAGGCAACACGAGCGACGTCACCTGACGCTCAACCGGTCTACCGGAGCCTTCTTTCACGCGTGCGGTCACCCGCAATTCCAATGGCTGCGATGCGTTCACATCAGGCATATCCACCGGCAAGTTCGCGATGCCATCAGCATCCGTGGTCGCGCCATCCAGATAATTCAGCACACCGTCGAAACGGGCATCATACTGGCCAAAACGGTAACCAGGAAAACCATCAAGACGATCAGCAGCGCGCAACAAAGCCTCACCTTCCACGTCTAAATCGGCACCCACGGCACCAAAGAGATATTTCGCATCCACACGCAGATTCGGCCTATCTCCGAGACGAATTTTATCAGGCAGTGACAGGTCAAAATCAATCCGCTCAGGGAGGAAGTCTTCAACTAAGACCGTCGTCTGGGCCAGCGGTGCGGCATCAGCATCCGCAAGCACGGCAATACGCCACGTTCCTCGCGGCGCAGTCAAGGCAACAGGCATCGCAAAGATATGCCCGCCAACGCTATCATCGGTTGAAATCTTGCGGCTATACTCAACGCCATCCGGACGCGTTAGCACAGCAGTCAAAGGAATACCTGTCAGGCCAAGTGCTATCTGGTCGCGCATCAAAGCAGTCAGATGGATCGTATCACCAGCGCGATACGCACCGCGATCAGTGGCGACAAATACATCAATCGGTGGACTTGGCTCGCGGCCTTCGACCCCACGATCAGACAGATCAAAAGCGGGATCCGTCAACGACAGGAACGTCATGTCATCGCCCTGCCCCACAGTAACCAGCGCCGGTGAATTCCCACCCGTGCCACGTGTCAGACCACTTTCAAAGCGTGCGACACCGTCGGAATCGGTCTGGGTTTCTGCCAAAACAGCGTTGCTGCGCGACAACAACGTCACACGCGCATCGGCAATGGCTTTTGCATCCCCAAGGCCACGCACAGCGACAGTCAATCCATCATTACCAAGATAGGTCGCAACACCAATATCAGACAGGACAAACCATTGCGTAGAAGGCGTAACATCACGACTTTCATCGGTACTCGCGACCGTAAGCGCGTAAAGACCCGCAGGTTCATCGCGGAGCACATCACCCATGGGCAAACGGGTCAGCATATCGCGGTTCAGATCTTGTGCCACATCAGCGGTGCCTGACCAAACGCTGGTGCCAATATCTGATGAAACAAAACCTGTGTTATATCTAGACGCGGCAGGATCCATTAAGCCAGACTGAATAGTGCGCATTAAATTGCGATCATCGATGCGACTCAACTTCAGATCAACCTCGGTCATATTGACCGTCTCAATTGGGATCGCAATGTCCCCCAAACGCGGCAAAACGTAAGCGCGGCTGACAAAACGAACACTTGGTGCACGATCACGCACATACAAGGTCAGCTCGACAGGTTGGATCAGGGTTTCACCGCTGGCCGCAGGCAACCCTTCACGCAGTACAAAACGGTAGCGTTCGCCATGCACGACGCCATCAACACAAAGCTGGCCGTCGCTCACGGTGACCACTAATTGAGTGTCAGGTAGCTGAACAAAAGGGGTGTAATCGGTACCAGCTTTAATCAAATCCTCGTTAAAAACAGCGCAAATTCGAGGGGTCGCGCTATCGCTTTCAACCTTGGTATCCACAACGCGGAAACCATATTTCGCAATCGCCTCAGCAAGTTGCACCTCGGTTTCGCGATTAAACTGCAACACTTGTGACAGCCTAAGGGCGTCGATCATACGACGGCCGCGCCCCTGATCCTCAAGGGCAAAAGCAATTTCACTTGCGGCAGCACGGCGGGCCCCTAGATCAAGCGACCTCAGATAGGCCTTCACGTGTGCCGACAAAGCCATATAACGGACACCACTGTCCCTGACTTCGGCAAGACGCCCAAACGACAGCCAATCTGCTGATAAATCCGTTTCAACGGCTCTGATCCA
>JAPKCP010000114.1 GCA_028822885.1 Yoonia sp.
CAGCAAGTCCAAGACATGGTCGACCGCGTCATGGCTTTGCCCGAAGGAACACGCGGCTATCTGCTCGCCCCAATTGTCCGGGACCGTAAGGGCGAGTATCGCAAAGAATTCTTAGAACTTCGTAAATCTGGCTTCCAACGCGTGAAGGTTGATGGCGAATTCTATGAACTTGATGAACCGCCTACGCTCGACAAAAAATTCCGCCATGACATCGACGTTGTTGTTGATCGGATCGTTGTGCGTGAAGGGCTTGAAACACGGCTCGCGGACTCTTTCCGCACTGCCCTAGACCTTGCAGATGGTATCACTGTCCTTGAAACGGCTCCGGCAGAGGGTGAATCTGAACGCATTACATTTTCTGAAAACTTCGCCTGCCCAGTGTCAGGTTTCACGATTCCAGAAATTGAACCGCGCCTATTTTCATTCAATGCACCCTTTGGAGCCTGCCCAAAATGCGACGGCTTAGGGGTAGAACTGTTTTTTGACGAAGGCCTTGTTGTCCCAGACGTCACCTTAAAAATTGAAGACGGCGCGCTGGCACCATGGCGCAAAGGTAAATCACCTTATTTCCTCCAGACAATTGAAGCGATTGCAAAGCACTACGGCTTCAAGAAAAATGCCCGTTGGAAGGAACTTGACCCTGCAGTGCAAGAGGTGTTTTTGCGCGGCTCTGGCAAAGAAGAAATCAACTTTCGCTACGACGAAGGTGGTCGGGTGTACCAAGTCAAACGGGTGTTTGAAGGCGTCATTCCCAACATGGAACGCCGCTACCGTGAGACAGATAGCAACTGGATTCGCGAAGAGTTTGAGCAATATCAAAATAATAGGTCATGCGGCTCATGTGGTGGCTATCGTCTCCGCGAAGAGGCGTTGGCTGTGCGCATCGGTGACCATCACGTCGGTAAAATCGTGCAGCTGTCCATCAAAGAAGCCTATGCATGGTGCCAAGCTGTCCCTGAAAGCCTGAGCGCACAGAAGAATGAAATCGCCAAGGCGATTCTCAAGGAAATTCGCGAACGGCTAGGATTTCTGAATAACGTCGGCCTCGATTATCTGTCACTTTCGCGCAATTCCGGTACGCTTTCGGGTGGTGAAAGCCAGCGGATCAGACTTGCATCGCAGATTGGGTCTGGCCTCACGGGCGTGCTTTATGTCCTCGATGAGCCGTCCATTGGCCTGCACCAACGCGACAATGACCGCCTTTTGACGACCCTCAAAAACCTACGTGACCAAGGGAACACGGTCATTGTTGTTGAACACGATGAGGAAGCAATCCGAGAAGCCGATTACGTCTTTGACATCGGCCCTGGGGCAGGGGTGCATGGTGGGCGTGTCGTATCACAAGGCCTACCAGCAGACATCATGGCCGACCCGAATTCGATTACGGGTCAATACCTTACTGGTGCACGTCGCATTGAAATCCCAAGGATTCGCCGCAAAGGCTCGGGCAAGAAACTGACCGTGGTGAAAGCGACTGGTAATAACCTGCAAAACGTCACGGTCGACTTTCCGCTTGGTCAGTTTGTTTGCGTCACCGGTGTGTCCGGTGGTGGTAAATCCACGCTGACGATTGAGACGTTGTTCAAGAACGCATCGCAAAAGCTTAATGGCGCCCGCAAAGCGCCTGCGCCTTGCGAAACGATAAAGGGGTTTGAACACCTCGACAAAGTCATCGACATTGACCAGCGCCCTATTGGGCGAACACCGCGATCGAACCCTGCGACTTATACCGGGGCGTTCACGCCGATCCGCGACTGGTTCGCGAACTTGCCAGAATCCAAGGCACGCGGTTACAAACCCGGTCGGTTCTCGTTCAACGTTAAGGGCGGGCGCTGCGAGGCCTGCCAAGGTGATGGCGTCATCAAGATTGAGATGCACTTCTTGCCCGACGTGTATGTTGAATGCGAAACCTGCAAAGGCGCACGTTACAATCGCGAGACGCTAGAGATCAAATTCAAGGGTAAGAGCATCGCAGATGTCCTTGATATGACAGTAGAAGATGCGCAAACCTTCTTTACTGCTGTTCCATCAATCCGCGAAAAAATGGACGCGTTGATGCGTGTTGGCCTTGGCTACATCAAGGTCGGGCAGCAGGCTACGACGCTGTCTGGTGGTGAGGCGCAGCGCGTTAAATTGTCCAAAGAACTTGCGCGGCGATCAACTGGTCGCACGCTTTATATCCTTGATGAGCCAACGACTGGATTGCATTTTGAGGACGTCCGAAAGCTGCTCGAGGTGCTTCATGAATTGGTGGATCAGGGCAACTCAGTTGTCGTGATCGAACACAATCTTGACGTGATTAAAACGGCAGATCACATCATCGACATCGGTCCAGAAGGCGGTGACGGTGGTGGGCGAATTGTGGCAAAAGGAACGCCAGAACACGTAGCAGAGGTGGTAGAAAGCCACACAGGTCGCTATCTGAAAGACATGTTGGCCTCCAAAGGAAAAACGGTGGCCGCCGAATAGGGACGAACTGAATGATCACGCGCAGCGCCATAGTGGCATTTTTGTTAGCGGGGCCTGCGCTGGCTCAGGAAAAAGTGTTCGACTTCAACGGGATCACTAACATCGAGGTCCGCAATGGCATCACCGTGAACATAATCCAAGGTGACACGCAGTCCATTGTTGGCACGGCCCGCTCTGGGAATGTCGAAAATTTCCGACTGCAAAGATTCGGCGACTGGCTTGCTGTTAACCGCAACACCCGCTGGTTCATTTTCCCCTACGGACGGCAGGACGACTTGGTCTTGACGGTCACAGTGCCAGACATTCGCGCCCTGAAGGCTTATGATGCGGCTTCTGTCACAGCTGCTGGCTTCACTGGCGACCGCATCCGCGCTGAGGCGCTTGACGGCGGCACGATCACGCTGACAGATCTCAGTTTCGCTGAGGTTAGCGTTTATGCGACGGATGAAGGCAAGCTGACTGTGACTGGTATCTGCGACCTACTGGATGCGGAGGCGATCACATCTGCGCATGTCGATGCGGCTAAATTGGCTTGTATAGATGTCAAAGCCACCACCCTCTCGGACGGTTCCATAACCGCATCTGCCAGCAGTCTGGTCACCTTTGATGACAGCGCAGGCGGGACGATTACGCTCTCAGGCGGGGCGCAAATTGTTGATGCTCTCCCCGAAACCGAAACGGAAGATTAGACTACGCCTCTCGCCCTTCATTTCGCCAAAACAACTCAAATCTGCTCTCTCAACCCTCACCACGCCCGCGTTTTTCAAACCGGGGCAACATCGCTGAGAAATCTTGCCCCAGTCCATCTTCGACCTCAACAAATTGCTGGTAGAGTTTGGTTGCTGCTGCACCCATCGGGGTATCTGCATCAGCTGCCAGAGCCGCCATTTGGGACAACCGCAGGTCTTTGAGCATGAGATCGGCAGCAAAACCGGGTTTGTAATCATTATCAGCGGGGCTTTGCGGGCCAACACCGGGGGCAGGACAATAGGCATTCATCGACCAAGAGTACCCAGACGATGTGCTGACGACATCAAACATGGCTTGCCGATCAAGGCCAAGTTTATCTGCAAGAACAAAAGCTTCGCAGGTGGCAATCATCGTGACGCCCAAGATCATGTTGTTACAAATTTTTGCGGCTTGCCCATTGCCGGATGGCCCACAATGAACGGCTTTCTGCCCCATAATCTCAAATAGCGGGTTTACGGCGGCAAATCCGGCCTCTGACCCGCCAGCCATAAACGTCAGAGTGCCATTGGTTGCGCCACCAATCCCGCCAGAAACGGGAGCGTCCACGGCGAGCAAACCCACTGCAATTGCTGCCTCAGCCACAGCACGTGCGCTTTCTACATCCACGGTTGAGCAATCAAGGTGGACTGCGCCCGCTTTCATTGCAGCGTGAATGTCCTTGGCGACAGCGCGCAAAATTTCACCATTTGGCAGCATGGTGATCACAACATCTGCATCTTTGGCTGCTGCGACTGCCGTGTCTGCAAGAGACAGACCGCTAGGCTTGGCGACGGTGTCGTACCCGATGACAGCGTGGCCAGTTGCCGATAGGTTCGCGGCCATCGGGCCACCCATGTTGCCCAAGCCGATAAAGCCAATCTTCATATCTTAATCCTCCCAAATCAGGGCGTCTGCGCCCAACGGTGCGGTCATGTAAGCGACGTCGCTGCTTTTGACGTCTGCGATTGTTTTGTGCTGCCATGCAGGTTTGCGGTCACGATCAATGATCGCCGCACGAATGCCTTCGATAAAGTCGCCATGCTCTGCTGATCGGAAAGTATAGCGGAATTCGTGACCTAAGGCTTCTTCGATGGTCGGGCTTTCACGTACCGCTCCAATCATCGCGACAGTGACGCACACGGCAAGCGGTGCATTTCGCTGCACCTTCTTGGTGGCATCAATCAACGCATCAGTCGTTGCGCGCTCTAGCGCTGCAAAGATATCCGTAGCACCAAACGTGGCATCAATTTCGGGTTGAATTTTTGCAAGCTTACTTGGTGGTAAGTCGCCAACTGCGTCTGCGATCAGGTCGACATCACCTGTTTCACTCAATTGAATCTTTAAAACGTCCCAAGCCGTTTCTGGCACGAAGCTGTCCGCAAAACCCGCATAGATCGCGTCAGCGGCGTCCATGCGCGTCCCTGTCAGCCCCAGATATTCCCCCATATGTCCGGGAGCCTTAGCGAGGATCATTGAGCCGCCGACATCAGGTACCAATCCGATAGTCACTTCCGGCATCGCGATCTGTGATGTATGCCCAACAATTCTGTGCTTACCGTGGCACCCAACGCCAACACCGCCGCCCATCGTAAACCCTTGCAAAAAGCTAATAACTGGTTTGGCATATTTGTAAATTTTGCGATTCAGCCGATATTCGTCGCGCCAAAATCGCTGGCCATAGCCAAAGTCGCCAGCCTTACCGGTGGCATACATTTCAGCGATGTCGCCACCGGCACAAAAGCCTTTGTCACCTGCGCCGTCTATGATCACCAATTGTACGGCGCTATCGCTACGCCAAGCATCGAGAGCATTTTCAATCGCCAGCAACATGTCCCACGTCAGCGCATTCACAGCCTTCGGTCGGTTCAAAGTAATGCGACCGGCAACCCCGTCGATGCGGATTAAAATATCGCTCATTTGGATAGCAAATGCCGAGCGGTCAGCACCCGCATAATCTCGTTTGTGCCTTCCAAAATCTGATGAACCCTCAAATCCCGCACGATTTTCTCGATCCCGTAGTCCGCAAGATATCCGTATCCGCCATGGAGCTGCAAACATTGGTCTGCAACGCGACTGCCCACTTCGGTGACATACTTTTTGGCCATCGCACAAAACGCGGATGCGTCTGGTGTTTTGTTGTCCAGTTTCCATGCTGCTTGGCGCAGGAAAACCCGGGCAGATTGCATCTCAATCTCCATATCGGCAAGCCGGAACTGGAGGCCCTGAAACTGGTCAATCGTCTTTCCAAATGCCTTGCGTTCACCCATGTATTTGACCGTCTGATCAAGGGCCGCTTGGGCTGCACCAAGTGAGCAGGCCGCGATGTTCAGGCGGCCCCCATCAAGGCCCATCATCGCATAGGTAAAGCCTTTGCCCTCTTCGCCGAGCAATCCAGTGCTGGGAATATTGCAGTCATCCAATTGCACTTGGCGGGTGGGTTGCGACCGCCAGCCCATTTTGTCTTCTAGGCCACCAAATGAAAGACCGTCAGTTCCGTCTTCAATGTAGAAGGTGCTTACTCCTTTGGCCCCATCCTCACCCGTGCGGGCCATCACGATGTAAGCGTCGGAATACCCGCCACCAGAGATGAACGCTTTGGTTCCGGTCAATGCATAGCCTTCGTTGGTCCGTGTGGCTTTGGTTTTCAATGCCGCTGCATCTGACCCTGATCCGGGCTCGGTTAGGCAATAGGACAGGATCGTTTCCATCGTTAATGCTTTGGGTAAAACGTCTGTCTTCATTGCATCTGAGCCAAAACTGTCGATCATTCGGGCGCACATATTATGGATGGATAGAAAGGCTGCAACTGATGCGCATGACTGTGACAACGCTTCAAACACCAGCGTTGCATCCAGTCGGGACAAGCCCGATCCACCACTTTCTTCTGAAACGTAAAGACCACCAAAGCCAAGCTCTGCGATCTGGGTCCATAGCTGTTTGGGTATGTCCCCGTCAGCGTCCCATTGACGGGCGAAGGGCGCGATGTTTTCCGCCCCAAAGGCCTGCGCCATATCAAAAATGGCGGTCTGTTCTTCGCTTAAGGCAAAGTCCATGTGCATTCCTCCCCAGAACTGAACGCTTGTTCAATACTAGGGTGCCGTGTCGCCCGGACGTTGTCAAAATGAAAACGCCCGGGGGTTGTGAATTAGTTGGTGATAGTGATGGAAGCGGTCATGTTTCCGTGCGGGCGGCAGCGATAATTGAACGATCCTGCACTTGCAAACGTCAGCGACGCGGATGCGCCAGTTGACAGAAGACCTGTGTCAAATGCGTTGTTGGCGGATTCCCATGCGCTGTGCTTTGCGCTGTCTTGGTTGACCCACATGACTGTGTCACCAGCCTTGATGCTCAGGTTCGCTGGTGTGAAGGCAAAATCTTTGATCACAACAGTGTGGGTTGTCGCGTGGCCATCTGCATGGGCGACAGTGGCTGCCAAAGGCAGGGCCAAAGAAGCAGCAGCAAGACGCAGGGCGGAACGGCGTGTCATAAGTGTCATAAGTAAATCCTTTGTTAAAACGTATACGGTAAGCCACGAATGGCTTCCCGTATAGTTTCAATAAAAATGAAAAAAGATTTACTCCATCACAGGGATTGAGAATTCTCCACCTTCTTTGATGCCTGATGGCCAACGCGATGTGACTGTTTTAGTCCGTGTGTAGAACTTAAACGCGTCTGGGCCGTGCTGGTTCAGGTCGCCAAACATTGACTTTTTCCATCCACCAAACGTGTGGTAGGCCAGCGGCACTGGAATTGGTACGTTGATGCCAACCATGCCGATGTTGATCCGGTGGGCAAAGTCACGGGCCGTGTCGCCGTCGCGTGTATAGATCGCGGTGCCGTTGCCGTATTCGTGGTCGATGGCCATTGTGATGGCCTCTTCGTAGGTTTCAGCACGCACACAGCACAGGACTGGACCGAAGATTTCCTTCTTGTAGATATCCATGTCTGTTGTGACTTTATCGAACAGGTGTGGGCCAACAAAGAAGCCGTCTTCATAGCCTTGCAGGCTAAATCCGCGACCATCCACAACAAGATCCGCGCCTTGCTCGACGCCAGATTCAACGAGGCCCAAGATGTTGGCTTTCGCTGCTGCTGTTACAACAGGGCCGTAGTCGACGTCTTTACCAGATGTGTATGGTCCGACTTTCAGCTTTTCGATGCGTGGCACAAGGGCAGCAATCAAACGATCTGCTGTTTCTTCACCAACTGGTACAGCGACAGAAATCGCCATGCAGCGTTCGCCAGCAGCACCGTAACCTGCGCCGATCAAAGCGTCTGCGGCCTGATTCATGTCCGCGTCCGGCATGATGATCATGTGGTTTTTTGCACCGCCAAAACACTGAACGCGCTTGCCGTTGGCACAGCCACGACCGTAGATATATTCGGCAATCGGGGTGGACCCGACAAAGCCAATGGACTGGATCACGTCGTGATCGATGATCGCATCAACGGCCTCTTTGTCGCCGTTGACGACCTGCATGATGCCTTTTGGTAGACCCGCTTCTTCAAGCAATTCAGCAAGCATCAAGGGTACGGAAGGATCACGCTCTGATGGTTTGAGGATGAACGCGTTGCCGCATACGATTGCAGGTGCACACATCCACAATGGGATCATCGCCGGGAAGTTGAACGGTGTAATGCCCGCGCAAACGCCAAGCGCTTGTTTCATTGAGTACATATCGATGCCGGGGCCAGCGCTGTCGGTGTAATCACCCTTGAGCAATTCAGGTGCGCCGATGCAATATTCCACGACCTCAAGTCCGCGCTGCACGTCGCCAGCGGCATCTGGCAAAGTCTTGCCGTGCTCGCGTGACAAAGCTTCAGCGAGCTTGTCCATATTGTCGTTGATCAGGCCCACGAACTTCATCATCACGCGTGCGCGCCGCTGCGGGTTTGTGGCTGCCCAAGCAGGTTGGGCGGCAGACGCGACTTCAACGGCGTGCGCCATTTCTGCAGCAGAGGCGAGCGGCACGCGTGCCTGCACTTCGCCTGTGGCTGGGTTGAAGATATCTGCGAAACGGCCTGATGTGCCTTTGACGTGTGCGCCGCCGATGTAGTGGGTAAGTTCTTGCATGGGGGTTCCTCCTATTTGAAATCACTCTACCCTTGCGGAAATGTCTGTAAAAGCGCCAATATACCAAAATCATTTTGCAAAAATGTAAGGGTGGCACATGCAAAACTGGGATGACATGCGGGTATTCTTGGCAGTTGCACGTGCGCAAGGGCTTTCAGGGGCGGCGCCCGGCCTCAAGATGGATCCCGCAACGCTAGGTCGGCGCGTTGCACGGCTTGAGGCTGCCGTTGGTGCGCCTTTGTTCGTGAAATCCCCACAAGGCTATGCTTTGACGGATCTGGGCCAAAGGATGCGCGACAAAGCGGCCGAGGCGGAGGAAGCGCTTTCGCTTGCAATGGACGAGGGGCAGGGTGGCACACGCGGTCTCACCGGGCAGATCAGAATTGGTGCACCCGATGGGTCGGCGAATTATGTGTTGCCCCAAGTTGTTGCAGCCATTCAGGCGGATAATCCGGGCTTAGAGGTGCAGGTGTTGGCGTTGCCGCGTGTCGTCAACCTGTCTCAGCGCGAGGCAGATATGGCGATCACAGTTAGCCCGCCAGCCGCACAACGCCTGACTGTAGAACAGGTGACAGATTACAAATTGCACCTTGCGCAACGCGCGGATGCCCTTGCGATTTTGTCTTTGGACGATTTGAAAGAGCGGCGTATCGTCGGCTACATCCCTGATATGATCTTTGACAAAGAACTGGATTATCTTGGGGAAATTGGTGAACGACGGGTCGCGCTGGCCTCTAATTCAGTTGCTGTGCAGGTCCAGATGTTGCGCCACGGTGGCGTTGGGTTTGTGCATGACTTTGCCTTACATGCAGCGCCAGAATTGCGCCGCGTGCTGGTTGCGCAGATATCATTGACGCGCTCGCTATACCTTGTGCGGCACCGGTCGGACCGACAATCTGAACGCTTATCGCGATTTGCCGAAGCGCTTAGTGCAGGCATGAAGGCAGAGGTTGCCCGTTTGGAAGCTGCAGTAGACTTGACAGGGTAGCCCCGCTTGCGCGACCTTAAAACTACAGAACGCAACGCGAGGATGATAAAATGCTTGTTAGTAAGATCTTGGAAACAAAGCCTGAAGGTGGCGTGATCTCAGTCACTCCCGGAAGTTCGGTTGCGGCTGCGGCAGCGCTTTTGTCTGAGCGCAGGATTGGTACTGTTGTCGTGTCAGCAGATGGGATCACCTTGGATGGTATTTTGTCAGAGCGCGATATCGTGCGCGCACTTGGTGCTTCAGGGCCAAGCTGTTTGGACCAAAAAGTCAGTGAATTGATGACCGCAACGATCATCACATGCGCCCCAACCGATCAGACTGACAGTGTTTTGGAACAGATGACGGTAGGCCGTTTTCGCCACATGCCTGTGATGGCTGATGGCAAAATGATCGGTCTGATTTCAATCGGTGACGCTGTGAAAGCGCGCCTTGCAGAGCTATCGATGGAAAAGGATGCCTTGCAAGGGATGATTATGGGGCATTAACGGTTGCCTTCGTGGGCGCAATAATGTTGCGTGCGACCTAAATAACGAAAGGTTCCGTCATGCGCACTGGTCTCTATCCTGGCACTTTTGATCCTGTCACACATGGACACACAGATATCGTGCGCCGTGCCTGTACGTTGGTGGATCGCCTTGTGATTGGCGTGGCGATTAACCGTGACAAGGGGCCGATGTTTACGCTCGAAGAGCGGGTTGCGATGGTGACGGCAGAATGTGTGCCGTTGGGCGAAAAGGTCGGCTGCGAAGT